>DATCES010000450.1:0-3670 GCA_036509935.1 Mucilaginibacter sp. | reverse complement strand
AAAAACATTTTGAAACCATGCATGCCTCAAAAACCTTAAATATAGTAACTAAAGTTAAGGTACAAAAGTCCGAACTTGATGCCCTGGCTGGTCTTTAGTTGAAGCCCCCTCCATAGGTGTTCGGAAGAATTTTGATTGCCGTTAAATTCCCTCCCGAGGGAGGGGTGCGATTGGTTGTGAGGTGGCAGGTACGAAGGACTCCTATGGAGGAGGGGTTTCGCCGCTACTGCATATGTACAGCTAACAGTGTTTTTAACTTTTGAATCCCACAGCATAGGGTAAAATAGTTCGCTAAACCCCTCCCTACCCTCCCCGAGGAGGGAATCGCACCTCCCAACGCTTTATTTTCAATCTTCCGAACACCTATGGAGCCCCCTGTAAACGGCAAAGCCCTCATTCACGCCTTTGAAAAAAAAACAATGTGAATAATCTCCCCCGCTGGTTAGCGGGGAGACTTTTTTAATTTCGTTTTGAATGGGCCTTGTGCGGTTAATCAACCAAAAAAAAGTAGGTATTTTCTGCTTGCTTTTTTTATATTTGATGTAACATAAACGGTTAATTGATAGTCGGATAAAATAAACAAGATTATGAAGAAGATATATTTAGCAACCCTGGTATTACTTGGCTGCATAACCTTAGGTGGTTTGTCGTCATGTATGTTTAATTGTGTACATGGTTCGGGCCATGTAGTATCTGAAGACCGTAAAGTGGGCGACTTTAGCAGGATCAGTATTTCGGGCGCTTATAAGGTAACCTTAAAGCAGGATAGTTCATTATCGTTAAAAATTACAGCTGATGATAATTTGCTGAAATATATTAAAACGGTAGTCAGCGATGGCAGGCTGCGTATTTACACCAGGCGGAATTTGTGCAATAACGGGCAAATGACCATTACTATTGGCATACGCAAACTGGAAGAATTAAAGGCATCGGGAGCGGTTGAGGTGGTATCAGACGGCGCTATCCATACCCAGGACCTCCACTTTAAGCTATCGGGCGCCACCAAAATAACCATGGGCCTTAACGCGGCCAATGTAACCACCACCGGGAGCGGCGCAACTGAACTGAATTTAAAGGGCCAGGCTACCGCGCATAATATTGATTTGAGCGGCGTTGGCCACGTTTATGCATTTGATTTTGTGGTTGGCAGTTGCGATATACAAACGTCGGGGATGGGCCACAGCGAGGTTAATGTATTAAACTCCCTGAGCGTACATTCAAGCGGTGCATCTGAAGTGCGGTACCGCGGCAACCCTTCAAGCGTTACCAATGATAAATCAGGCGCTTCATCGGTAGAGAAGGTTAATTGAAATAAGCCGGAAAGTCAGTAAAGTCGGAAAAGTCCGAAAGAAGCTGCAATTTAGTTTTCCCGATTTGTTCCTCCCGTGCGCAGGCCTTTTCCGACTTTCGGTCTTTACTGACTTTTCCGACTTTACTGACTTTCCGACTTTCCGACTTTCCGACTTTCCGACTTTCGGACTTTCGGACTTTCGGACTTTTTCCCTACCTTTGCGCCTCCAAATTTATATAAATAAATACCCGGTAAAAAGATGAATATTTCACAGGAAAAAATAGATAGCCTGAATGCCATTGTAAAAATAAATATCAACCCCGAAGATTATCAGCCGCGCGTTGATAAAGCGATAAAAGAGCAGGCAAAGAAAGCAAAAATACCAGGGTTCCGCCCGGGTATGGTGCCTGCATCGCATATTAAAAAAATGTACGGCAAAAGCATTTTGGTTGATGAGATTAATAACATGCTTTCTGATACTTTGAATAAATACCTTGACGACGAACAACTGGAAGTTTTAGGCCAGCCGTTGCCAAAAGTGGATGACCCAAAAGAATATAACTGGGATTTTGCCGATAATTTTGAATTTAATTATGAAGTTGGCCTGGCTCCTGATTTTACAATTGATTTCTCGGCTAACGATCATTTAACCCAATACGTTATCAAAGTTGATGACGAAACTTTAGCCTCGCGGATTAAAAATATCCGCCGCAGCTATGGCAAAATGACAAATCCTGACGTATCGGCAGATGGCGATGTGCTTTACAGCGAATTAACCCAGCTTTCGCCGGATGGTTCTGTTTTTGAGGATGGCATCAGCAATACCGCATCGGTACGTTTAGACCAAATAAGCAATGACGCAATAAAGGCATCCCTTATAGGTTTAAAAAAGGGTGATGCAGTTACGCTGGATATTCAGAAAGCATTTAATAACGATGCGGCTAAGGTTGCAGGCTTATTAAAAATTGATGAAGGCCTGGCAGCTGATTTACGGTCGGATTTCCGCCTGTCGGTTAAAAATATTAACCGTTTGGAAGAAAGCGACCTTAACCAGGAGTTCTTTGATAAATTATTTGGCGAAGGCGCCATAACTACCGAAGAAGGGTTCAGGGCTAAGATTACAGAAGAGATTGAAGGTATGATAGTGCAGGATGCTGACCGCAAATTGGAAGATGATATTTATAAATACAGCCTCGATAAAGTTAAGTTTGAGCTGCCCGATGAGTTTTTAAAGCGCTGGTTAAAAGCTACAAACGAAAAAATTACGGTTGATGAAATTGAGAAAGAATATGATGGTTTTGCCAAAAACCTTAAATGGACTTTGATAGAAAACAAAATCATTAAAGAAAACAACATCAACATACAATATGAGGAGGTTGTTGAGTTGGCAAAAACACGTTTAAATCAGCAATTGAATATGTATAGCCCACAACCCATAAGTGATGAGCTGTTGGGTCAATACACCGTAAAATATTTGCAGAGTAAAGATAATGCAAACAAGATATTTGATGAAGTGAAAGCTTTCAGGGTATTTGATTATATAAAAAGCGTTGTGTCATTAAAACAGGAGGCTATTTTGTACACTGATTTCCAGACGTTGTAGTCCGAAAGTCCGGAAAGTCAGTAAAGTCCGAAAGTCAAAAACTATGTCATTGCAAGCGAGGAACCGGCGCGGCAATGATATAGGCCCTACATAGCTTATATTTTGGATTAATGACACTTTTTTCTACTTTCGGGCTTTACTGACTTTACCGACTTTCGGACTTAAATAACACCTTAACAAAAAAAACCATGAGTAACATTGATAAAAACGAATTCAGGAAATATGCTGTTAAGCACCACCGTATTAACAGTATTTACGTAGATAAATTTATTGGGGGCGTTGAAAGGAGTACCCTGCCAACAGGCATGACGCCTTATATTATCGAAGAACGCCAGCTTAACGTAGCGCAGATGGATGTATTCTCGCGTTTGATGATGGACCGCATTATTTTTTTAGGCGATGCGATTTATGAAAATATTGCAAACATTATCCAGGCTCAATTGCTATTCCTGCAATCGGCTGATGCTAAACGCGATATCCAGATATATATTAATTCACCTGGTGGTTCGGTTTATGCCGGTTTGGGGATCTATGATACCATGCAATTTATATCAAACGATGTAGCAACAATTTGTACAGGTATGGCGGCTTCAATGGCTGCAGTACTGTTATGTGCAGGTACCGAAGGTAAAAGGGCAGCGTTGCCGCACGCAAGGGTAATGATACACCAGCCATCGGGCGGTGCGCAGGGCCAGCAGTCGGATATTGAAATTACATACCACGAGATCACCAAATTGAAAAAAGAATTATACCAGATTATCGCTGACCATAGCGGC
>DATCES010000449.1:0-3081 GCA_036509935.1 Mucilaginibacter sp. | reverse complement strand
AAGCGTTTATATACTTCAATACAAACGGCCTTAAAAATCGCCAAAGGCATCATCCGCGTGGCCGATAAGGATAATAATGTGGCTTATTACAGCAAATTCCTGATGGACCCTGTTTCGGGAATATCTTATGATGAACCGCAGCCAAATACTTTTTCCTTTAATTCGCCTTATGGCGCTTGCGAAAAATGCAATGGCTTGGGTTATATTTTCGAGGTGGATGAAGCTTCGGTTATCCCCAATCCGAAACTAAGCATCCTGAACGGCGGCCTCGCCCCCATCGGCGAATACCGCGAAACATGGATATTCCAGGTATTGAAAGCGCTTGCAAAAAAATATGAATTTGCCCTCTCAACACCCATTGAAAAACTATCGAGGGGCCACCTGGACATAATACTGAACGGGTCAGCCGAAATGATCACTGTTGCGGTGGAGTATAACAAATGGAACGTGCAAAGCTACCAGGTTAGTTTCGATGGCATTATCCGCATGCTGGAAGAACAGCAGGAACGCCGGGGCGAGGAAGGCATGGATGATATGGAGAACTACAGGGTATTAAAAACATGCCCGGTTTGCGATGGCGCGAGGCTTAAAAAAGAATCGCTGCATTTTAAGGTTGACAATAAAAATATTTTTGAACTGGCCTGTATGGACATCCGCTCGCTACAGGAATGGTTCACCGGCCTGGAAGACCGTTTAACGGAACGCCAGAACGTGATCGCCAAAGAAATTTTAAAAGAAATACGCGCAAGGATAGTTTTTTTGCTGGATGTTGGCCTGAGCTATTTAACGCTTGACCGTACAGCAAAAACGCTGTCGGGCGGCGAGGCACAGCGCATCAGGCTGGCAACGCAAATCGGTTCGCAACTGATGAATGTGATGTACATTTTGGATGAACCGAGCATCGGCCTTCACCAGCGCGATAATGAACGGCTGATAAAAGCATTAAAAAACCTGCGCGACCTGGGGAATACCGTATTGGTAGTTGAACACGACAAGGATATGATCCTTCATGCTGACCATGTTATTGACATGGGGCCTGCGGCAGGCGTACATGGCGGCGAAATAGTAGCACAAGGCACGCCCGCCGAGTTAATGAAAACACACACCCTTACAACATCTTACATTAACGGCGAACGTGAAATTGCCATACCAGGGAAGAGGCGCGATGGTAACGGGAAAACTTTGTCCTTAAAAAAAGCTTCGGGGCATAATTTAAAGAAAGTTACGGTTGATTTCCCATTAGGAAAGCTTATTGGCATCACAGGGGTATCTGGCAGCGGTAAATCAAGCCTCATTACCGAAACTTTGTACCCAATATTAAACCATCATTTTTTCAGGGCCAAAAAACACCCGCTGCCTTTTGAAAAAATTGAGGGCATGGAACATATTGATAAAGTAATAGAGATAGACCAGGCCCCTATAGGCCGTACGCCCCGTTCAAACCCGGCTACTTATACGGGGGTGTTCTCGGATATCCGTAACCTGTATGTACAATTGCCCGAATCAAGGATCAGGGGCTATAAACCCGGCCGTTTTTCGTTCAATGTAAAGGGTGGCCGCTGCGAAACCTGCCAGGGTGCCGGTTTAAAGGTTATTGAAATGAACTTTTTACCCGATGTGCAAGTGCCATGCGAAGAGTGCGGCGGCAGGCGCTATAACCGGGAAACGCTTGAAGTACGCTATCGCGGCAAATCTATCAGCGATGTGCTGGACATGAGCATTGAGGATGCCACGCCGTTTTTTGAGCATATACCTGCTATTTATCGCAAAGTTAAAACGTTGAATGATGTTGGTTTGGGTTATATAACTTTAGGGCAATCATCAACCACCCTTAGCGGCGGCGAGGCACAGCGGGTTAAGCTGGCCACCGAGCTTTCCAAAAAAGATACCGGCAACACTTTCTATATTTTGGATGAGCCAACAACAGGCCTGCATTTTGAAGATATAAATGTGCTGCTGGGCGTATTAAACCAACTGGTTGATAAAGGCAATACCGTACTGGTGATTGAACATAACCTTGATGTAATTAAAGTGGTTGACCATGTGATAGACCTTGGCCCGGAAGGCGGGACCGGCGGCGGCAAAATTTTATTTTCGGGCACGCCGGAGGCCCTATGTAAAGTAAAGGACAGTTTTACGGGGCAGTTTTTGAAAAGGGAGATGGGGGCGATGTAATTATATTATATTGCTTATATTTGATGTATGGAAACTAAGGAATTAATATCCGATTCTTTAAATGAGCAACAAATAATGATGTTGCGGCTTTTAAAAAACCCGATGCCCGAAGATGATTTTATACAGATCAGGCGACTTGCGGTAAAATTGTTAGCCAAACAGATAGATGAAACCATTGAGGAATGGGAAAATAAAAATAATATTACCGCAGATACTTATGAGAAATGGAGCAAGATGCATTTTCGTAGCCATCAAAAATCTTGATGAGGATTGTTTTAGACTCCAATGTATTATTAATTGCGCTTGGAAAGAAAAGCCGGTTCAAGCCAATTTGGGATGCTTTTATTGACGGGAAATATCAATTAATTATTTCCGATGAAATTGTTTATGAATACCATGAAATTTTGATTCAACATTCTGCTCGGGGCATCGCAGAAAAAGTCATTGAGGTATTTGTTGAATCGCCTGATATTGTATTTCAACAAATCTATTATAAATGGAATGTGATTGCGGCAGATCCTGATGACAATAAGTTTTTCGACATAGCGGTTGCTGCTAATGCTGATTATATTGTCACTAATGATACTCATTTCAATGAAGCAAGATTTTCAACGTTCCCTTCTGTAAAAATAATATCTGCTGAAGATTTTTTGCGTATTGTTCAATCTTTGTTTTAGTTGTACTTTAAAGGGATACTTGAACCCAACCATGAGTTTTTAAACAGGAAAAGTACTCCCATCAGTTTGAAAAAAATAAATTTTTAACTAACTAACTATTTAGTTAATCGGAATTCTATTAAAAATCGAAACGATGAAAAATTTAGCACTGCTTATAATTTGTGTTTTTATGTTAAATACTGTGGTAGCACAAAGTTCCAAAACATCAGAATATTCAGACCTGGTTAGA
>DATCES010000448.1:0-5224 GCA_036509935.1 Mucilaginibacter sp. | reverse complement strand
CTTAAAATAGAAAATGAAAGTACAGGCGATAGTGTCCTGGTATGTGTTTCCCTTAGCCCTGATTTGTTAATGAATGGCCCGCCGCCCGCTTATTACGTAATCGGACAATCAAGGGGCGTTGTTTGCTATGCAGCAAAACTCACGATGAAACGTCACGCATTATCTATTTGGGTGCCCAAAAGTCTGTTTCCTACAGGCATCGCCCATTTTACATTGTTAACCGCCGGCTATATACCGTTAAACGAGCGCATTTGCTTTATAAATCACCATGATAATCTACAGGTGAACGTCATGCCTGATAAAAACTACTACAGCCCACATGATAGCATAGCCTTAAAAATAAAGGTTACCGATAAAACCAACCATCCTGTACAAGGAAACTTCTCGATGGCTGTTGTTGATGATAACCAGGTCAGCTCAGATTTACCCGGTGTAAATATAACAAATGAGCTGCTTCTTACATCCGACCTTAAAGGCACAGTGGAAGAACCAGGCTATTATTTTGAAAATAAAGACCCCGGACGTAGCGCGCAACTCGATAATCTCATGCTCACCCAGGGTTGGAGGATATGACTGGAAACAGGTATTGACGCCGCCGGGCAAGCCCTCGTATGCCTCTGAACCGGAGTATACGGTACAGGGCAAAGTTACCAATGTTTTTAACAAGCCCGTAGCCCACACAGAATTAATACTGCTTTCAAAAAAGCCAGCCTTCGTGGCGGATACCTTAACAGATAAGAACGGCCGTTTCATATTTAAGGGGTTTTTGCCGGAAGATACTGCATCATTTGTTATACAGGCAAAAAACAGGCATGGCAAAAGCGCTAATATAGGAATAACCGTAGACGAGTTTAAGCCGCCGGTATTTAAGGAACCTCAACCGATTATTATGCCATGGTATGTAAACAGCGATACAACGCTGTTGCATAGTTTGGATAACAGGCTGGCCCAACAGCAGGCCGATTTTCGGTTAACCGGAACGCATATTTTAAAGGAAGTAAAAATAAAAGCAAAAAAGGTTATAAAAAACTCGAAGAACCTTAACGGCCCTGGCGGCGCCGACGAGGTACTTGATGAAAAAGACATGGAGAAGGCTGGCAAATTGACGCTTCTTCAAATATTACAACAAAAAAATATTTCTGGTTTTTCTGACGCAAACCATACATTTAGATTGCATTCCAACCTATTGTTTTTCATAATTGATGGTATTAACATTGATTATTTTCTTCCAAACGTTAGCGACGAGGAACGGTATCAATATCTGAAAACAATCCTCGATAATATAACAGCTGAAGACATAACCGGTATCGAAGCGATGTCCAATTATTCTAAATATATAAAATATGACCTTAAATTTTACCCTGAGTTGGTACGTATGGTTGGGGACCCTAATTACGCTTATATCGAGGTTTCCACCCGATCAGGTAATGGTGCATTTATGAAGCAGCTGCCCGGAATTTACGCGTACAGGCCCTTGGCTGTCAGCTTGCCAAAACATTTCTATAGTCCGAAATATCATGTTGGGGGCAAACCAGCTTTACTGCCAGACCTTCGCTCCACACTCTACTGGCAACCTAATATTATAACTGACGCTATGGGTCAGGCAACGTTAAGTTTCTATAGCGCTGATAAACCATCAACATATACCATTATCGTTGAAGGCACTGATCTTAACGGAAGGGTCGGATTTGCCTACGGCAAAATAAGTGTCAAGTGAAACCAATTTGCTATTTCTGACGCTGTTCGTAGATTTTATCTACGAATTGGCTATGTTCGTAGTCTTAGACTACACGCATATTGGACCCGAAGTTATTTCGGACAGCGGAGGTATATTCATCGGACAAAATATATAACAAGTTAGTTAGTTTTCCACATTGCTAATAATTTTAGTTTTTATTTTGATGCAATTGTACGTAAAAAACTATATTTGTATAGGAGTAAGATTATGGAATTAAAAACGGACGTTTTCCTTGGAGATAGTAAAGAAATTCTTAAAAAAATTCCTTCTAATTCTGTCGATCTTATTGTTACATCACCCCCTTATGCAGACCAGCGAAAAGGCACCTATGGTGGGATACATCCAGATAAATATGTAGAATGGTTTTTGCCTATTTCAAAACAAATGTTAAGAGTGCTTAAACCTACGGGGACTTTTATATTAAATATTAAAGAGAAAGTAGTAGAAGGTGAACGTAGCACATACGTTATGGAATTAATTTTGGAAATGCGAAAGCAGGGATGGTTATGGACAGAAGAATTTATTTGGCATAAAAAAAATTCATATCCTGGTAAATGGCCAAATCGTTTTCGGGATTCCTGGGAAAGGCTCCTTCAGTTCAATAAAGAAAAAAAATTCAACATGTATCAGGATGAAGTTATGGTTCCAATGGGCAATTGGGCTAAATCCAGACTAAAGAATCTGAGCGATACAGATAAAATCAGAGATAACTCTAAAGTCGGCAGCGGCTTTGGCAAAAATATTTCAAATTGGATAAGCAGAGAAAAAGCATATCCATCAAATGTATTGCATTTAGCTACAGAGTGTGGCAATAAAAGTCATAGTGCAGCGTTCCCGGAAGAACTTCCCGAATGGTTTATCAAATTATTTACTCAGGAAAACGATACAGTGCTTGATCCTTTTATGGGTTCAGGAACTACAATTATTGTTTCCAATAGAATGAAACGAAACGTTATAGGTATTGATATAACGCCCGAGTATTATGAACTGGTAAAAGACCAAATTCAGCCAATAGAGTGGTATTTATTAGAACCAGAAGTAAAATATGAAAAAGCTAATTCTTAAAGAAGTTACGCAATATGTAGAGGATAATATTGGGGAGTTTCACAAAAGATTATTAGAAAGTTTAAATGATTTAAGTTTAACCGTTATACTTTTTAAAAAGAATCCTTACTTATTTAGAGCCAAAGCCTTTTTAACCGCAGGCGATATAGTTAAAGGGTTAGTTGATGCATTTTTATCTTCGAGGGAAGAAACAATATTCGGAAATTGGTTAGAAGGGCTTGCAATTTTTATCAATGAAAAGGTTTATAATGGTCATAAATCATCTACTAATGGCATAGACTTAGAGTTTGATAATGAGGGAGTAAGATACATAGTCGCCATTAAATCTGGTCCAAATTGGGGGAATAGTTCTCAAATAAAGAAAATGATCTTGGATTTTAACACAGCCCGAAAAACAATCAAAACAAGCGGTTCAAAAATAGTTGTTGAGGCGATTAATGGGTGTTGTTATGGCAGAGATAATGTGCCGGTTAAAATAGATAATTATAGTAAGTTGTGCGGTCAAAGATTTTGGGAGTTTATTTCGGGCGACGAAAATTTATATTTGGAGCTAATTGAACCATTAGGACATAAAGCCAAAGAGAAAACTGATGAATTTAATGAAGCATACAGCAAAGTAATTAATCGCTTTAATGACGAATTTATACAAAACTTTTGTATGAAAGATTACAGCATTGATTGGAACAAGCTACTAAAGCATAATTCTTCGAAAAACGAAAGTGATAAGGTTAAAATAGCCAAGTTTAAAAAATAGTCGATATAACCCACACGCCATTTCAAGAGTCCACACTTGAAAGCCAAAAATTGTGAGTATCCACACTTATGTAAAATAATCGCAGTCCAAAGCGGTTGTAATGTTCTTTTTGTATATCATTTTCAAATCTTGCCCATACACGCTCAAAACTTTATCAACCCGCCTGTCCAACTGTGCCACTTGACACATAACAATTTCAGCGTCCCGCTTGTATTAAAAACAACATGCGTTGTTATTTTAAAAGTGCAAAATTCCAAAACTTAACAACAAATAGCGCGGTGCCAACGGGCATTTCGTTATCGCGGTCAAGCGGCACATTTGCCCGTGCGGAGGGCCGGATCACGCATAATTGTATGCCCTATTATTAAGAATTGAAATTGCGTTTTCAGCAAGTTCCTCAGTTAGGCCAACTGACGGGCTTGTTAGAATTAAATTATTCTTAAGGTGGTAAGGTAATTCATTTAATAATTTATCGTCATCTATAATTACAAACTGCTCATTAGGGATATGCTTCGCCGTGTACCATTTTAAAATTTCATCTTTACGACTTGAATGTAAACTCGTGCTTGCTAACCGATGAATATGCTTAACATTTATGCCCCTTGATTTGAAAATATTACGCCATTGAGCAATGTTGTATCTTGATTTATGTGACGTGGTTAACAAAAGGGATGCACCGGTTTCAGAAATAATTTTCTGAAGCGCACGTACCGACCTCGAATTAAACATAGGAAATCCATCTTCATGAAACTCTGGCTTTTTCCAGGAGTTAGCAGGAACCATTACCCCATCTATGTCCAACAATATCAACATAATACAAATTTACAACTATTTTTTCAACCCAAAGGCGATTTGTTTGACAATTTCCACGTCTAAACCATTATAAATCGCATCCTGCTCATTCAGATATGAAATTCTTGAGGGCGTATCCCAATCATTTTCGTCAAATTCGACAATACTCCATTCAATCGGTTTGGTACCGGAAGTTTTTTGGCTAAGTACCTGGCCAATATTGAAATCCACGATAAGGGAACTTAAATATCTATGATGACCATCAATTATTAAATTATCACATGTTTTGATATCATCAAATTTTATACCGTATGACATTTTCCGGCACAGCCTGTCGATGATAGGAATGCACAACTTAGATTGAGTAGCCAAAAAAGGAATTTCGTTGTTCTCAATAAATTCCTTTATGTATTTGGCGGTGATTTTTCCCAAGACGTTTTATTGTATTGTAACGAATTAATAGGTGGCTGTTTTAATAGGTAATTGACCAAATTTAGAAAATTAAATGATTACCAAAGGCCGCCTTTAACATACGATTTCATTATTGGCTGATTATTAAATAATTATAGTTGGCAAGCCTGTCCAAGGATGCCACTTGGGAACATAACAATTTCAGCGTCCAGTTTAAATTAAAAACAACATGCGTTGTTATTTTAAAAGTGCAAAATTCCAAAACGTAACAACAAATGGCGCGGTGCCAACAGGCATTTCGTTATCGCGGCCAAGCCGCACATTTGGACGGGCGGATGCTTTTTTATTTAGTTTTACATACGACTATTCTGATATAAGACGATTTAACTGATCAAAACCGATCAACGGTAACTTCCAATCAGTTTTTAATCGATTATAAATTCCTATATTTCCAGCTCAAAACT
>DATCES010000447.1:0-3715 GCA_036509935.1 Mucilaginibacter sp. | reverse complement strand
AATGGGGCCGCTGTAAGTGGTTTGGTAAGTGTGGCCGCCTATGTTTTTGTAAACCGGGCAGGCATTTAAACAGGCGCCGCAGCGGATGCAGTATAAAGCCTGTCGCTGTTCCTTTTGGGCAAGCAGGTTGGTGCGGCCGTTATCCAGCAGCACTACGTACATTTCTTCGGGGCCATCGGTTTCACCTGCTTTGCGCGGGCCGCTTAAAATGGTATTGTAAACTGTTAAATTTTGCCCGGTGCCATGTGTCGCCAGCATTGGCCAAAACAGGTCAAGATCGGCCATCGAAGGGATGATCTTTTCGATACCCACCACCGCAATATGTATTTTTGGGAAAGATGTACATAAACGCGCGTTCCCTTCATTCTCGCTTACGGCGATGCTGCCGGTATCGGCAATTAAAAAATTAGCGCCTGTTATGCCCACATCGGCATTTACATATTTTTCGCGCAATAACTCGCGGGCCTTTTGGGTAAGCTGTTCGGGCGTAGCATCCAATGGTGTGCCAAAACGCTCGTTAAATAGTATGGCAATATCTTCTTTTGAAAGGTGCATGGCCGGCGTAACAATATGGTAGGGCTTTTGCCCTAACAATTGTACAATATATTCGCCGAGGTCGGTTTCTAATGATTCGATATGGTGGTGCTCCAGGAATTCATTCAGTTCAATTTCCTCGGTAACCATTGATTTTGATTTGACAACGGTTTTAGCCCCAGCTTTTTTCAGGATGTTAAGGATCTCGCGGTTTGCTTCTTCGGCATCGTTTGCCCATATTACCTTGCCGCCGCGTTTCTGGAAATTTGCTTCAAACTCCGGTAAAAACTTATCCAGGTTTTCCATCACCTTCCATTTGATGGCATGCCCCTTGCGTTTGGCATTTTCAAGGTTTATGATCTTTGATAAACCACGTTCAACAGCAGCATCATACTTACCAATATTATAATTGATAATGCGCCGGTGCTTCATGTCGAAGGCTTTTTCTTCCGAGGCTACTAAAAATTCTTCAGCGGTGCTTCCCATATATGCGAAGGTAGGGATTTTAGGAAAAGATTATTGAGCAATTGCATATAATACGAAGATAGGTAACCTTAAAAATGTATAGTTGCTTTTTTATTTAAGGAAATAGTGGGCAACTAATTGCAAAACCCCAACACCTACAACCCAAAGGATGGTTTGAATTTTGGCGCTGCTTATACTATCTGTAATTTCTATTTTCAAATCCTTAATGTCTTTCATTTACTCTTTTCGGCCTATCTCTTTTATAACTTAAGTTATTTTTGCCGAAACGTCAGTTGCAGCTTCTTTCGGACTTTACTGACTTTCGGACTAAGCTCCAGCGTGTGTCCTCTAAAAATCAACAAGCAATCTTATCCACCCTATTCGCATGCCTTCCCCCTTCAAATTCAGTGCTAAAAAACACCTCAACTATTTTTTTTGCCAGGTCGATAGAAATATGTCGGGCGGGGATACATAAAATATTCGCATCGTTATGACTACGGGCGCGATCGGCCAATTCTTCGTTCCAGCAAATTGCCGCGCGTATGCCCTGGTGTTTGTTGGCGGTGATGGCCACGCCGTTCCCGCTTCCGCAGATGAGGATGCCAAAATCAAATTCACCGCCCTCTACCGCCAAAGCAACAGGGTGCGCAAAATCAGGATAGTCAACTGAGGCCGATGACCAGGCGCCAAAATCTTCGACCTGTTTTACTTTAAGCCCTGCAATTATGGCCTGTTTATAATCAAAGCCGGCATGGTCGGCGCCAATAGCAATTTTTAAATCTTCTTTCATAGCATAAATCTTTAAATTGTTAATTCTGCACATCCGCACATCCGCACATCTGCACATCAATTTACAACACTGTTAATTCTTCACTCTTTTTCCGCCTGCGCTCTACAACAGCCGCCACTGTTATACTAAACTCAAACAATAAATATAACGGCATGGCAACTACCAGCATGGTAAGCGCATCAGGCGATGGTGTTATTATTGCCGCTAATATTAAAACGATAATAACAGCGTAACGGCGCTTGTCGCGCATAAACTTAGGGGTAAGTATGCCGAGGCTTGATAGTATATAAACTATGATGGGCAACTGAAAAACTATACCTGCAAGCAGGGTCAGCATCGTTTCGGATGATATAAATGAATCGGTGCTAAACATGTTTGTTATAGCATCGCTTACCTTGTAATTGGCAAAAAACCTGATGGATAAAGGCGTAACTATGTAATAGCCAAAAAGGACACCCAACACGAACAAAAAAGATGAATAAAACACAAATCCGCTTGCCGCTTTGCGCTCCCTGTCGTGAAGGGCGGGCCTTATAAATTTCCATAGCTCATAAACAAGGTATGGCACACCAACAATAAGGCCGATCATGATGGAGGAATTGAGCTGAAGGTTAAACTGCCCTGCGAGTTCGGTATTTATTAACCTAGGGAAATTTATGCTCTGAACACAAAAGCCTTTGGCATCTAAAGCTGGGATTATACTATGAAATAGATCGCCCATTTTGCACATCATCTGGTATGTCCAGAAGCTTGCACGCGTTGGGGCCATGATGATATCATTGAAAATATCATCGTAATAAATAAAGGCAAATATGGTAACCAACAGTATGGCAGCGGCAGACCTGATGAGGTGCCAGCGCAGGGCTTCAAGGTGCTGAAAAAATGACATTTCAGCCCCCATCCGTTCACCCTTTTCCTTTATCGATTTGGTTAACCTGCTGTATATGCTCATTTTTTAAACGCGTATAATTTATTCGCTGTATTCAAAGGTTTCCATAAACTTGGTTGTAAAATTACCGGCGCGGAAATTTGGATCCTGCAATAATTTTAAATGGAAAGGTATGGTAGTTTTTACGCCTTCGATCACAAATTCGGTTAAAGCGCGTTCCATGGTACACAAAGCTTCATCGCGGGTTTGCGCCACACAAATAACTTTAGCTATCATCGAATCATAATTAGGCGGTATTACATAGCCCGTATAAACGTGGGTATCAATGCGTACTCCATGGCCGCCCGGCGAATGGAAATTGGTGATCTTACCCGGCGAAGGGCGGAAATTGTTAAACGGATCCTCGGCATTTATACGACATTCGATGGCATGCAAAACCGGCTCGTAATTTTTACCGGATATAGGGATACCCGCAGCCACTTTTATCTGCTCTTTTATCAGGTCGAAATTGATAACCTCTTCTGTTACCGGATGCTCTACCTGTATGCGCGTGTTCATTTCCATAAAATAAAAATTCCGGTTCTTGTCAACCAAAAATTCTACTGTTCCGGCGCCTTCATATTTTACAGCTTTGGCGCCTTTAATAGCTGCTTCGCCCATTCTTTTACGCAGTTTATCTGTCATAAAAGGCGAGGGGGATTCCTCAACCAGTTTCTGATGCCGGCGTTGTATGGAGCAATCGCGTTCAGAGAGGTGGCATACTTTGCCGTACTGATCGCCTACTACCTGTATTTCAATATGGCGGGGATCTTCCACATATTTCTCAAGGTACATCCCATCGTTACCAAACGCGGCGCTTGACTCGGCGCGGGCCGAATCCCAGGCAGCTTCAAACTCTTCATCCTTCCACACAATACGCATCCCCTTTCCACCGCCGCCCGCGGTGGCTTTTAATATAACCGGGTAGCCTATTTTTTTCGAGGTTTCCTTCCCCTCTTTCACACTTTGCAGCAAACCATCGGATCCCGGGATTGTAG
>DATCES010000446.1:0-4431 GCA_036509935.1 Mucilaginibacter sp. | reverse complement strand
TAAAAATGCCTGTTCAGGCCGTTTCAGCTCCTGTAGCAGTGACAGTAAAACCAACAGTTCCGGGTAAGTTATCATCAAACAGGTTAGCGTTAAACAATTAATATGAGATTAGCGAGTATGTCAACATTAGCAGTTCACGATCACGGCGTAGTTCATCACGAAGAAGGTCACGGACACCATCATAAAGCAACTTTTCTGAATACCTACGTATTTAGCCAGGACCATAAAATGATAGCCAAGCAATTCCTGATCACAGGAATCACAATGGCGTTTATTGCAATGACCCTGTCTATATTATTCAGGATCCAGTTAGCCTATCCCGACAAGTCATTCCCGTTATTGGAAACATTATTAGGCCGTTTTGCCCCCGGCGGGCGGTTAAGCCCTGATTTTTACATGTCGCTGGTAACCATACATGGTACCATCATGGTATTCTTTGTATTAACAGCCGGCCTAAGCGGAACATTTGCCAATTTACTGATACCATTGCAGGTAGGCGCCCGCGATATGGCATCGCCATTTGTAAACATGTTATCCTATTGGTTTTTTCTTACAGCAAGTATTATCATGCTGTCCTCGTTCTTTGTTCAAAAAGGCCCTGCAAGCGGCGGCTGGACAATATACCCCCCATTATCAGCATTGCCTAAAGCCATGCCGGGTTCGGGGGAAGGGATGACCTTATGGCTCATCAGCATGATATGCTTTGTAGGGTCATCATTAATGGGTGGTATTAATTATGTAAGCACCGTGTTGAATATGCGCACAAAGGGCATGGATCTCTGGAAAATGACGTTGACCGTATGGGCGTTGTTTTTAACCGCTGTTTTGGGCGTATTGGCATTCCCGGTATTGGTTGCCGGCGTTGTATTATTGATTTTCGATCGCAGTTTCGGCACCAGTTTTTATCTGTCGGATATAGTATTGAATGGCAAGGTAATGCCTTATGAAGGTGGCAGCCCTATTTTGTTCCAGCATTTATTCTGGTTCCTGGGCCATCCCGAAGTATATATAGTAATAATGCCGGCGATGGGCATATCCTCCGAAGTTTTGTCGGTAAACTCACGTAAACCAATATTTGGTTACCATGCAATGGTTTACTCCTTAATAGGTATTACGGTATTATCATTCATCGTATGGGGCCACCACATGTTTGTGACCGGGATGAACCCATTTTTGGGTGGGGTGTTTATGATTACTACATTAATTATTGCGGTGCCATCAGCTGTAAAAACATTTAACTGGCTTGCAACGCTTTGGCGGGGTAATATCCGCTTTACCCCTGCAATGCTTTTTGCTATCGGGATGGTTTCATTCTTTATTTCGGGCGGGTTAACCGGTATTTTCCTGGGCAATGCCGCTTTGGATATTAATTTGCATGATACTTATTTTGTGGTCGCCCACTTCCATTTGGTTATGGGCTCGGCAGCTATTTTCGGGATGCTTGCAGGTGTTTATCACTGGTTCCCAAAAATGTTCCGCCGCATGATGGACGAGCGTTTAGGATACCTGCATTTCTGGATAACCTTTATCGGCGCTTACTTAGTATTTTTTCCGATGCACTTTATGGGCCTTGATGGCGTTCCGCGCCGTTATTATGCTTTAACCGAATTCCCGGCCTTTAACCGATGGTTAACAGTAAATATATTTATTACATGGGCGGCCATCATGTCGGGTTTTGCCCAGGTTGCATTCATCATTAACTTTGTTTACTCTATTTTCTGGGGTAAAAAGACAGTTCAAAATCCATGGAATGCTAATACCCTCGAGTGGACAGCGCCTATTGAACATTACCATGGTAACTGGATTGGCGAGATACCTACGGTTTACCGCTGGCCTTATGATTATAGCAAACCCGGCGCTGATGAAGATTTTATCCCGCAAAATATTCCGTTTTCGCAAACGATGAGTTCAAATCTTCCTCATGATTTTGAAGATAACCCTGCAGGTTTGGAAGAATACACCAAATGGACAAATACACACAACGCTAACGAAGAAGTGAAATAAGTTTGGTCATTTGGTCATTAGTCATTTGGTCATTGGTCTTATCCGGTTTGACTTGAATTAGCTTCTGTCTTGACAGCTAAGCCATGAGGTAAAGAGCATATCTTCTACTTTAAATTTATGACCAATGACCCAATGACTAATGACCCAATGACCAATGAATAAATGAGGACATCCGCGTCAAAGACCAGGTTCCGGAAAACAAACTTAATTACAATTATCCTGCTTTTTGTATTGATACTTGCAGGTGGAATTGTTCGTAGTACAGGTTCGGGAATGGGTTGCCCTGATTGGCCAAAATGTTTCGGGCAATACGTACCTCCTGTCAGTGCTTCGGAACTTGCAAAAGATTATAAACAGAAATATGTGACAGGCAGGCTCGAAAAAAATCAAAAATTCTCTAAAACGCTTGACCTATTTGGCTTTAGTGACCTTGCCCGCCGTATCCGCGAAGATAAATCAATACTTGTACCCGAAGAATTTAATGCTGCCAAAACCTGGACAGAATATATAAACAGGCTTTTGGGTGAGATAACAGGCCTTTTTTTGGTATTTACCGCTATATTTTCATTTAGTTACAGGCGCGAAAACAAGCTGATAGTATTTTTATGCATATTTAATGTGCTATTGGTAGGTTTTCAGGCATGGCTGGGGTCTATCGTGGTATCAACAAACCTTGTTGCATGGATTGTTACGGTTCACATGATACTTGCCCTGGCTATATTAGCTATAAGTATAGGCACCTATCACCTTGCAAAAGTATATGGCAAGCATAAGCTTAATGTAAGCCCTATAACCCATGTAATTACTTTATTTGCATTGATCATCTCTATACTTCAAATTATTTTTGGAACCGAAGTCCGCGAAAAAATTGATGCTGTGGCAAGCCATCTCCAGGGGGGGTACAGGGATGACTGGATAAGCGATGCAGGTGCAATATTTTATCAGCGCAGGGATATAGCCATATTAGTGCTGCTTATCAATATTGTACTTTATGCTTTAATACGCAGTGGTTTTAGCCGCCACTCGGTGCAGCAGCAGCTAATGAGTTTCACATTTTTAATGATTATGCTGCAAATTGTGACCGGTATTTTGTTGTCCTATTGGTCATTGCCGCCAGCGGCCCAGGCGGCGCATATAATATTGGCAAGCGTGATTTTTGGCGCCCAATTTTACCTGATGCTAAATTTATACCAATCGGTTGAATCAGGGGAGGCCAGCAGATGAAGTGGGGTGATTTTTCGAAACTGGTAAAATTACGGCTTACTTTTTTGGTTGTATTTTCAGCTTCCATATCATTTTTGATTGGCAGTAAGGTTAACGGGAATATCGACTGGACCAATTGGGCCATCCTTATAACCGGGGGCTTTTTGGTTACTGCCGCTGCCAACTGCTTTAACGAAATTATTGAAAAGGACCTGGACCGTTTAATGAGGCGCACTGCTGATCGCCCCATTCCTGCCGGGCGGATGACCACCGGGCAGGCATTGGTGCTGGGCTTATTTATGGGGATTTGCGGTACATACCTTTTAAGCACACTTAATTTGCTTACGGGCTATCTTTCTGTTTTTTCAATCCTGTTATATGCATTTGCTTATACGCCGTTGAAACGTAAATCACCCATTGCAGTGTTTGTAGGCGCTATACCAGGCGCTTTACCGCCGCTTATAGGTTATGTTGCCGCCCATCAAAAAATTGATGCTATTGCATTGATTTTGTTTGGCATACAGTTTATATGGCAATTCCCCCATTTTTGGGCTATTGCCTGGGTATTGGATGATGATTATAAACTGGCGGGTTTCAGGTTGCTGCCATCTGGCAAAAGAAATTTTGCCAGTGCGGCAGTTACTTTTATGTTTGCATTAATATTAGTACCGGTTAGTTTATTGCCAACATTTTACCATTTTGGCGGCTATTATGTTGGCGGTGTATCCTTATTATTCAGCCTGGTATTTTTATACCTGGCATTTGTGCTTTTACGTACTTTGGAAATTGGATCGGCCAAAAAGCTGATGTATGGGTCGTTTATTTATTTGCCGGTTGTGCAATTAATGTTTTTATTTGATTTTATAGGAAAAGGGAAATGACGGTGCAGAAACAAACGGAAGAAAGGCTGAACCTGGGGGCTAAAAAATTTAATATGTGGCTATTTATATTCACATCTTTTATGCTTTTTGCTGCCTTTAGCAGCGGCTTTATAGTTTACAGCGGGGGCAAAGGGCATGGTTTGGATGTGATTATGCCGCGCGCGTTTATGTACAGTACAATTGTACTTATTATAAGCAGCGTTACACTGTTTATTGCTTCACGAGCTGCCAAAAAACTGCAGTTTGTAAGGCAGCGTAATTTTTTGTGGGCTACATTTTTTTCAGGGATCGCTTTTTTTGCTATACAAATATATGCATGGTATATTCTGGCGTATAAAATGGG
>DATCES010000445.1:0-4726 GCA_036509935.1 Mucilaginibacter sp. | reverse complement strand
CACCTCACAACCCATCGCACCCCTCCCTCGGGAGGGAATTTAACGGCAATCAAAATTATTCCGAACACCTATGGAGGCGCCCTAATGTAAAATTTTTATTTCCTGTAAAGTTTCGATTAATTCTTTAATATTTAAAGGTTTTGATAAGTAAGCGTCCATTCCTGCCTGTAAACAAAGTAGTTTATCCTCCAACATGGCATTAGCAGTCATAGCTATGATAAAGGGTTGGTTTATTAGCAAATTTTCCCTTATAATTTTGGTAGCTTCCCAACCATCTATTTCCGGCATTTGAATGTCCATCAATATAATATCAAATACCTTTGTCTGAAGGCATTCAATTACTTCTTTTCCATTGTTGGCTAATTCTGGTTCATAACCCAATTTATTCAGGACCCTTATAATTAGTTTTTGATTTATATAATTATCTTCTGCAACCAGTATCTCAAATGGAAAATCTTTTGCAAAGTTCTCATTAAATAAACTTTTGGTAACATTTACCATATCATTTGCGCCTGGCGGTGTTATTTCTTTAACTAAAATATCCTTTAATTGCTGTTGTTTGATAGGCTTTTTCAGAATGGAAACAAATAAATGATCACATACTTTTATACTTGCATTGGTACCTGAACTTAATAGTACCATTGGGACATCTTTATCCTGCTCCCTTATAGACATTCCTAACTCCATACCGTTCATTCCGGGCATGAGCATATCAATAATAATTAAGTCAAATTTAGTCCCGGATTCTAATATTTGAAGCGCATGTTGCCCGGATGAGGCTAAAACGGGTGTCAAATTTAAATTTTTAAGCTGTTTTGCTAATATCTGCAGGGCCGACTGATTGTCATCAACTATTAAAATAACTTTCCCTTTAGTTATTGATGTTAATTGTAATTTGGGCTTTTTTACGTTGTCCTTTATTTCTGCTGGTATTGTAAAATTAAAGCTTGTCCCTTTGTTAATCTCACTGGTAACTTTAATCTCTCCCCCCATTAGTTCAACAAGCCGGGTACAGATAGCCAAACCCAATCCTGTGCCACCGTATTGCCTGTTTATAGAAGCATCCACCTGGGTAAATGCTTTAAACAGCAAGGGCAACTTATCAGCGGGAATACCAATTCCAGTATCCTGTACCTCAAATCCCAGTTGCAGGTTAGTATTATTTAAATTTTTCTTATTATAAACGGTTAATTTTATCTCGCCTTGTGTTGTAAACTTAATTGCATTTGCTATAAGATTAATCAGAATTTGGCGCAAACGTGTGTTATCTGTGTAAACCAGGTCAGGAATACCCTCTTCAATATCATACAACAGTTCGATACCTGATTGCGCAGCTTTATTTGAAAAAATATCAATAGTTTCTTCTATACATTCCCGTAAATGGAACCATTGAGGGTCCAGCGCCATCTTACCGGATTCAATCTTTGAGAAATCCAGAATATCATTAATAACGCTCAACAAAGCTTCCCCGCTAATCCGGATAGTTTCTGCATAATCTCTTTGTTCGTCGTTTAGATCTGAGTCGCAGAGCAAAGTGGTCATTCCCAGCACCCCATTCATGGGCGTACGGATTTCGTGGCTCATGATCGCTAAGAATATGCTTTTGGCCTGATTGGCACGTTCCGCTTCTATCCGCGCACTCTGTTCCTTTATTTTTTGATCAGCCAGTTTCTTAGAGGTGGTTCTTAACTCTCCGGCCTGGCTTTGAAGATCTTCGTATAAACTTTGCAGTTCTTCTGTCTGGGCTTGCAGTTCTTCTGTTTGGGCTTGAAGCCCTTCATTCATATCCTGTAACTCAGCCGATTGTTGTTTCACCTCCTCTGTCCGGTCAATTACCTCTGCTTCTAATAATATCTTTTGCGTTTTTAAAAATCTAACTCTATATAGGTGAACGGAATATACAATTAATGCAATGAGCAACGAGAATAATATTCTAAACCACCACGTAAGCCAAAATGGGGGTAATATTACAACCTTTATACTTGTTCCCCGGCTATTCCAAACACCGTCATTATTAGAAGCCTTTACTTTAAATATATAAGTTCCGGGCGGGAGATTAGTGTAAGTAGCTTTTCTTTCCGTACCAACATAGCTCCAATCTTTGTCAAACCCTTCAAGTTTATAAGCATATTGATTTTGGGTTGGTATGGTGTAATTAAGTGCCTCAAATTCAAAGGAAATCACTGATTGATCATATCGCAATATAATTTGCCTGGTTTCAATAATATTCTGTTTTAATGGCGATCCTTTTGCGTTAACAGCAACAGGTTTATTAAAAATATTAAACCCTGTAATTTCAACATTGGGGATATGAAGATTGGTCGGAAGCTTTGTTGGGTTAAAGATATTGTATCCGTCATTACCCCCGAAAAGTATTTCTCCCGTTTTAATCTTTAAACCTGCTCCTGTATTAAATACATAACTTTGAAGGCCATTATTAAGGTCATAATTTCTGAATGTTTTATTTAACATCGAAAAACGGCTTATTCCGTTATTTGTGCCCAGCCATAAATACCCATAATTATCAGGAACAATACTTTTAATTGTATTATCGGATAATCCGTTAGCTTCGGTGTAAATAGTTAATTTTTTATTTTTCGTATTCAATTGGCTTATGCCGCCTCCTAACGTACCTATCCATATATTATCGTTATCATCAGCATATAATGAAAAAATAACATCGCTTGGTAACTTATTAAAGGTATCATCATAGCGTATGATTTTATTATTTTCGGGATTGAATGTACATAAACCATCAGTAGTTCCAATCCAGATGCGCCCCTCCTTATCTTCACAAAAAGCCCTCACATAATTACCCGATACCGTAGCCATGTTATTTTGATCAGACTTATATTTAACTATGATGCCTGTTTTATTTTGTAAAACATTTACTCCCCCTCCGTTTGTGCCTATCCATATATTGCCATGTTTATCTTCTAACAAAGCATATACGGCATCATTGTTTAACTGTTGAGGTGCATTGCCCGCCGGGTAATGTTTAAACTTATTAGTATTGGGGTCATATCTGTCCATACCCTTCCCATAAGTGCCTATCCACAAATAGTCATTTTTTTTACTTTGGCAAATTGCGAGAAGGCCAAAACTTGCAATACTATCCGGGCTTTTGGCATCAGGTTTAAAACGCCTGAATTTATTTTGCTTCCTGTTCCAAAGATTAAGGGCCCCTCCGTCGGTTGAAATATAGATATCACCATTTTTCTTTTCTGCAAAACCTGTAATGGCATTAAAACTGAGGCTTTGAGGATTAAAAGGATTGTTTTTATATAGGTTAAATAAAGCGAGATTGCTATCGTAAATGTTTATTCCCCCTTCATCGGTTCCTACCCATAATATCCCATTACCATAAAAAAGAGTAGTTACGGAGCTGCTCCTGTTCAGGGTCCTGTCATCTGAACTATCGTATTTATAATGTTCAAACACCCCTTTTTTAACATCAAACAACTCTAAAGCATCCTTGGTGCCAACCCACAATTTATTATTCCCCGCATCTGCAACACCTGTAATTGTATTATTGCTTATAGAATTGGGATTTAACGGATTTTGTTGAAAATGATTAAAAACACCTTTTTTATAGTCGAATAAATTTAATCCTCCCCCGTCAGTGCCTATCCAGAGATTCCCATTGCCATCCTGCGTAATGTTACGTATATTATTACTGCTGATACTATTTGGGTCTTTATCATTATGTAAGAAATGTTTGAACTTCCGGGTGGCCCTGTTCATAAGGTTCAAACCATTTTGTGTCCCTATCCATAAATTGTTATAGGTATCTTCAAAAATGGCCGTAATGCCATTATTGCTCAAACTTTCCGGGTCTTTGTCATTACCAATAAAACGTGTTACTTCTCCCGTCCTTCTATTTAAGAGATTTAAATTCCAATAGGTACCTACCCAGAAGTTATTTTGTTTGTCTTCGTAAATTGCTGTAATTGTGTTATGGCTGATTTTTTTAGGATTGTCAGGATCCTCTATATAATTTATGAAGCAATCATTTTTTCTGTCGTACAAACTTAAGCCGCCATTCACAGTCCCTACCCATAAATTACCTGCCTTATCTTCACATAATGACAAAATACTATTTCGCCTTAAACTTTTAGGATCGTTGTATTTATGACGATATATGGTAAATTTATAACCATCATAGCGGTTTAAGCCATCTTGGGTGCCAAACCACATAAATCCATATTTATCCTTCAATATAACCTGAACCACACTCTGCGAAAGCCCATTGACAACAGATAAATGGGTAAACTGCACATCTTGTTGTGCAAACCCTTTTGTTGCCGAAACAGAAAGGACGATTATGAAAATGATCAAAAGGAAGCTGACTTTCTTAAATCTTTTCATAATAGTCATTCGGTAGGCCGAATTAAAGAATATTAGGTTCATCTATTAATCTTGCGGATTTTGTTGGCCGATAGCCTTTATACGAACTTTTATATTAAATGTTGTTTTTGTCCGCATTAAAAAATAATCGCAGCGCGTTCATCCCGCAACAAAAATGAACTCTTTTGCCGTTGGCATACTCAAAAACCTATTGAAAACCGTCAAACTGCCGGTTTCCGGGCAATTTATATTCGTTTTGCGTGGTTTTCAGGCCTGTTCAGCAATCCTGGTGCTTACAATCCTCATCCGAAAATTCCGGTTCAAAGGTGCTGTGACTAATATCAAGGTGATCCAACCTGTGCCGCAGATCGTGTTTAAT
>DATCES010000444.1:0-4682 GCA_036509935.1 Mucilaginibacter sp. | reverse complement strand
AATGTTTGCGATTTAAAAAGCTGCTTTTTATGCAGATTTTGTTTACCCCACTGGCTGCCCGCAATTGCCTCCCAAAAGCAAAACATTGAATTAAAAAAGGGCCGGCAATTATTTAAGGAAGGCGACCCGGTAAAAGGCATTTACTTTATTTATTCGGGTACCGTAAAGGTCCACAAGCGTTGGGGCAGCGAAAAGGAACTTATACTGCGGTTTGCAAAAGCAGGTGACATAGCCGGGCAGTTGGGTTTAGGCGATGAAACCATTTACCCGGTATCGGCAACTGCAATCGGCCCCGGCTTAGCCTGTTTTGTGGCTATGGATTTCCTGGAACCGACATTAACCATCAATAATAATTTTACGCGGCAGTTGTTGCGGGTACTGGCTAATGACCTCCAGGAATCTGAAAAAAGGATGCGCAACCTTGCCCACATGCCGGTTAAAGGACGGGTAGCCCAGGCTTTGATCACCCTGCAAAACCAATTCGGGACGACAGCAGGTGGTTATATCAATATGGACCTGTCCCGGCAGGACCTGGCCTCATTTACCGGGGCGGCTTATGAGTCGCTTTTCCGGGTGCTGATTGAACTGGCGGACGAAAAGCTGATTACTGTTTCGGGCAAAAGTATCCTGGTAGCCGATGAAGCAGCGCTGAGGAAGTTAACCGAAGAAGTTGAAATATGAGCTAACTGCCCCCGGTAATTTTTGCGTCCATCACGCCCTAAACCCGTTTAGGACGTGATAATTTTTTCGTTTTCACAGGCTAAATGGGTTTAGGGCGTGATAATTTTTTTAATTCCACAGGCTAAACGCGTTTAGGGCGTGATAATTTTTTTAATTCTACAGGCTAAACGCGTTTAGGGCGTGATAAAAAATCAATGTAAAATTTGTTAATAGCTTGTATATCAAGCTAATATACAAAACACCTTCAAAGAACAGCGAAAAAACCACCTGAATGAAGGCGTAAAAATTTTTTTTTTTGGTGCAAAGGATGCCTTATATACCATGACGGATTTTATAAAGGTTTTGGGTTGACTCAAAAATACGCAATTTTGACTGGATTTGCAAGGGGATGTTGTATTGACCAATCAGTTGGTTGCCGTAAGGGGGGCATTGCCGGAGCTGAGGGATAAAACCTATTTTTGGCTATATATGCTTTTCGGCTAATTCTTCTATTTTAAGTTTAAACTGCCCCATACATCTTTCGGATCAATGTCTTTATAATTACCCCTTTTCTCAGCTTTTTTTACCATTGCCACAAAATCCGGATCGTATGGACTTGTTTCAATACTTATTTTCCATGCTTTGGCAATGGCTTTCAGGGCCAATAACTGGTCTTTACTTTGGGGGTGGATGATTAATGTTTCCATGTACAAATTTACTTAATTTTAAGTCTAAAATCCAGTTATTAATTTAAACCGTGATTAACGGTGGGCACATGGTATTTACAGCGAAAACGGGGGATAAGCACATGGCGCATTTGCACTTTGGTTTACGCGGCAGGCTTACGTTTAAACGTACTTTTTTGCTGGCCGGATGAATTTTATCAACTTTGGCAATTGACTCAAAAATACGCAATTTTGACTGGATTTGCAAGGGGATAAGCGGGGGAAAACATTGGGATGCGCCGCCTTTGTTGTGTATTGTCAACACAGGTGTCCGGAAAAGATATGGGAATTTACCTGCTTGCCCCATGAACCATGAACCAATAAACTATGAACCCACCGAAAAAACACATCCTGCTAACCGGGGGTGCCGGCCTTATTGGCAGCCTCCTTACTGAACAATTGCTGCAAAAGGGTTACCGGGTAAGTCATTTAAGCCGATCGGCAGGCAAGGATACAAGGGTGGCAACCTATTTATGGGATATAGATGAAGGTGTTATCGATGAAAATTGTATTGATGGTGTTGATGTAATAGTACATCTGGCCGGGGCGGGTATTGCTGATAAACCCTGGACAGATAAGCGGAAAAAGGAACTGGTTGATAGCCGCACAAAATCAATAGGGTTAATTTATAATTTGCTCAAACATAAGGAGCACCAGGTAAATTCCGTTATATCAGCTTCGGCCATTGGCTATTACGGGGATAGCGGGGATGTACTTATTATTGAGGACAGCCCGCCGGCAAACGATTTTTTGGCCAAATGCTGCATAGCATGGGAAGGCGCGGTGGATAAAGGCAAATTAATGGGATTGCGCACCGTAAAATTCCGCACCGGCGTAGTGCTCGGCAGCGGGGGCGCATTGGCCAAAATGGCGCTGCCGGTAAAGCTTTGGCTCGGTTCGCCTTTGGGTACCGGGAAACAATGGGTATCATGGATACATTGGCAGGATGTTGTTGATATGTACTTATTTAGCATACAAAACGAAAGCCTTGCCGGTGTTTATAACATGGCGGCCCCAAACCCAATAACTAACAAACAGCTTATACAAGCTATTGCCAAACAATTGCACAAACCGCTGTGGCTACCCAATGTGCCGGCATTTTTTTTAAAATTATTCTTGGGCGAAATGAGCGCCATAGTATTAGGCGGCACAAAAGTATCGCCGCGGAAAATTGAGGAAGCCGGGTTTAAGTTTACCTACCCGTTTATTGAAGCAGCTTTAGCCGCAATTTATGAATAAATTCAAGGCGCTAAAATTTGGCATAAAAAAATGGGTTACGGAATTTGCCTGGTCCGGCAAATATCCAACGCCCATTATTGGCCCCCGTTTTTCAAGGGAACAGTGTTTAAACGTTTTTAACGCGGCATTAAATCAATAATTACGGCGTTACCGTTAAAACATCAAACGTGAACCGTAAACAGCTGAAAGGCGGTACGCCGATGCCCGAGGGTGGCGTGAGGCCGTAACCCAACGTTGAAGGTATCAGCAGCGAAATTTTGGTACCCGCTACAGCATAGTATTCTAATCCCTCCTGAACCGCTGGTGCTTCAGTAGAAATAGGGAGGGGCTTACCACCCGCAACATTATATTGAGCAAAAATGTTTCCGTCATATATTTGGCCGGTATAGGTTACTGTTAATGTGCTGTTTACAGTAATTGGGTCGTTGGTTGTTGCGGGTGTTAATATTTTATAATAATAATAATTTCCGGGCAACAGTTTACTTTGCACCTTAGTGTAACCCGTCAGGCTGTTCGCCTTCATATAATTTTGAATTACCATATCGTCATAAACCGAAAAATTGTTTACGGCATGTATAGTGTAATCCAGGCATTGGTTGCCTAATATCTTGTTATTGGCAACCAGGTTGCTGCCCGAGCCGGTACCGTTAATACCGTAGGCCAGGTGCGATGGTATAAGCACGCGCATACTGGCATCGGGGTACTTTAACAAATTATGCACAGCTGTTTGCAAACCCAAAGGCATGTGGTTTAAAAAAATATGCCCCACAAAGTCGTAATAATGACTGGCGATCGTATCTGATTGCGTGTACTTACCGTCAAAAGAACTTTCAGTATATACAAATGATACCAATGAGGGGTAATCCAACGGGGTAACCGTCACACTGTTTACAGACTGTGTACCGGGATTAAGTACCTGGTAATATATCCCTGTGGTATCGCCGCCTATCGTATCGCGTTTCATCCCTGTTAGTCCATGGGCGGCTATATAGTTTAGTATCTGTTGGTTGTCGTATTGCTTAATAGTGAGCTGAATTCTATCTTTCCGGCACGATGCCATGCCTAAAGCCGTAATTAATAAAAAAGTAAATAGGGTTTGTTTCATTTGTATGTATTGTTCGTTGTGCTTAATTTAATCTTCCGTTTTTGACATATAATGCCTTTTTATTAATTAGTTATGCCATAAACTGTTATTTGAAAAACAAGCACCGCATTTGCAGGCAAACCAATACCGGGCTGCTTGTAAGGGCCATAAGCATACCGCGATGGCAAATACAGTGTTACTGTGCCGCCCGGTTGAACTTTTGCACCTTCAATCCCCAATTGCCAACCCAGCATTACCGACCCCAACACAAATGATGGGTGAAAGTTATTTGTTTGTGCAAATACCGACCCCAATGTTTCGTTTGGCATTAGTTGCTGCCCGGTATAAGCAACCGTTACCTGGGTAGAACTTGTAAACAAATTATTGCCCGTTCCGGGTGTGTTAACTATATAACAAACGCCGCTGGTATCCATATGCTGTTCTGGCAAACCATTGCTTTTTAAGTACGCGCTTATTATTTTCCCGTCAATAATTGCCTGGGCATTTACCTTGGCAACTACATCAGTTGTTTTTACGCAAGCGCTTAAACAGGTTGTAAAAAGCAATAATATTAACAGTATCCTGTTCATCTTTATCTTTCAACCGGCAAATTTATTCTTTTATAATTCAAAAACAGCAGCTTAACATTTTTTAACAATTAAAATGGCTCTGGGTTAAAACGAAGCGTGAGGTCATTTATTTTCCTGAGCATTTTAATTAAATACTCCTTGTCGTTTTCGTTAATATGCGAGTTGAGGTAATTATTAAACTGCTTTACCAGCGCCCTGGCCAGTCGCCGTTTTTCTTTGCCCGATTCAGTTAAATAAATTTTAACCGACCGTTTATCGCCCTCGTTTGATTCCCGGTATATCAACCCCGACTTTTCCAACTGGCGCAACATACGTGAAAGGCTGGTTGATTTAAGCCCCAGCAAGGCGGCAGCCTGCGAAACCGTAGTGCCCTCTTTCTCATCA
>DATCES010000443.1:0-5212 GCA_036509935.1 Mucilaginibacter sp. | reverse complement strand
ACCCGCATGAAGGAAAACAAGTGGTCGGCGGTGATATTCCCGGAAGGGACCCGTTCAAAAGACGGGCAGGTACGATCGTTCCAGGTTGGCGGCATAGCCACCATATTAAAAAAATGCCCCGAAGCGCTAATTGTTCCTATTGCAATTAACAACACCTGGAAGATAACCCGGTGGGGTTATTACCCGCTGTACACCTTTGAACGATTGACCTGGGAAGTGCTGGAACCCATTGAGCCAAACGCCGGGCTCTACGAAGATTTGGTTAAGGAAGCAGAGAACCGTATAAAATCCTTCCTGCATCAACCCCGATAAGGTAATGGACTATTTGACCGAATTGCTTTTAATAAACTTTATTAAAGGAGGGAATGATTTTGGGGTCATCTGCAAAGCAGATATGGGCCTCCATTTGATACCATATAATACTGTGCATTTTTAAAAGCGTATGCTTTTTTAACCATTCGCCACTTACGTAATCAACCAAAAACAATACATTTGCCGCAATATGCGCTTCCCCAGTATCCCAGGTTTTGACCAGCAGGCATTTGAAAAGTATTTTAAAAATACCGGGATGCTGTTTGTTGGGCGCGTTGGGAGCTTGCTTATCAAAATGCTGGTAAGCATTAGCGTGGCCAATTATTTTGGCAGGTTAAACAATGGTATTTTAACAGGCGGTATAGTTTATATTTATTTCTTTTCGGCCATTGCAACCCTCGGCCTCGATCAGTTTATCGTTAAAGAACTCCACCAGTTTCCCCAAAACCGCGACCAGATTTTAGGCACATCTTTTTGGATGAAGGTAGCAGCCGGCTTGTGCTGCATCCCGCTCATCTACCTCGCCTATTCCATTTATCCTGCAAAAGAAACACCATACAGTTATGTATTTATATTTTCGTTTATCGGGGTAATCCAGGCATTTACGGTAATCGATGCCTATTTCCAGTCGCAGGTGCAGTCAAAATATATCATGCAGGTGCAAATTGCCGGCAACCTGGCATCAGCCGCAGTAAAACTCTCATTGATTTATTTAAGGATGCCTTTGACGTGGTTTGTGTATGCATATACTTTCGACTTTTTATTGTTATCGGCAGGATACTTTTTTACCTACCAGCGTAAACAAAGGAATATGTTTAAATGGTCGTTCGATTTTACGCTTTCCAAAAAGCTGTTAAAATATTCGTGGCCTTTAATGCTATCGGGCATAATGGTTGCCTTATATATGAAGATAGACCAGATTATGCTCCAAAACATGTACAGTGTACAGGAAGCCGGGGCCTATGCCACGGTGGCTAATTTAAGCGAGGCCTGGAACTTTATACCGGCGGTAATAGTAACTTCCCTGTTCCCGGCAATTTTAAATGCCAAACGGGATGATATTGTAAGGTACAAAAAGCGCATACAACATTTGTACGACCTGATGGTTTACCTGAGCGTGCCGGTAGCTATAATCATAACATTTGCAGCGCCGTTAATTTATAAATTGTATAAGCCCGAATATGCTTATGCGGCGCCTACGCTGTCGGTGCATATCTGGTCGGGGGTGTTTGTTTTTTTAGGGGCGGCCAGCAGCCAGTATTTAATTGCCGAAAACTTTAATAAGCTCACCTTTATCCGTACCGGGTTTGGGGCGGTAGTGAACATTGTATTAAACCTTATACTGATACCGCATTTGGGGATGATGGGCGCTGCCATTGCCACACTGGTTGCTTACGCAAGCGCTACATTCTTTATTATATTTATACCAAAAGTTAGCGACCAGGGGGTGATGATGTTTAAATCATTATTTTTAATTTCGCTGGCACAAAAAATCATTAAACAATGAGCAATAAACTTCATTTACTTTATAAAGTTTTTACAAGCCCAAAACGGCTGCGCACATTGCTTTCATTTAATGATAAAGGCTACCTCGATGAGATCGGCTGGTTTAATGCGTTCGACAGTAAATCGCCCGTTGATCAGGATAATAACCCGTTACCCTGGGTAACTTACTCATTTATTGATTTTATAAAACAAAGGCTGAACCGCCAGCATACAGTTTTTGAATATGGGTCGGGCAACTCCACCTATTTTTATGCCAAATATGCCGGGATAGTGGTTTCTGTAGAGCATGATAAGGAATGGTATGATAAAATTGTAAATAAAAAACCCGAAAATGCTGAATTGATTTATTGCGAATTGATAAGGGACGGGGATTATTGCCGGGTGCCTTTAAAGCTGGAAGAAACATTTGACATTATTATTGTGGATGGCCGCGACAGGGTAAATTGCTGTAAACAAGCGGTTAAGGCGGTATCAGAAAAAGGCGTGATCGTGCTGGATGATTCGGAGCGGGATTTTTATAAGGAAGGGATAAACTTTTTGGTGAATAAAGGGTTTAAAGAATTGTCATTAACCGGAATTTCCCCGGGATTATTTTATAGAAAAGCAACATCAGTTTTTTACAGACCGGGCAATTGCTTAAGTATTTAATATGACTGAACAGATCATCAGCGGCACCGTTAAAACCGCATACGACGAATTTTATCAGAAGCACGATGATGCCTGGCGCATGCTGGGCGCCAAATATAAAGCGCAACATATTGTTGATGTATGCAAAGGCCACATCTTTAAAAAAGTACTTGAAGTTGGCGCAGGCGATGGCAGTATATTAAAGTTTTTAGCCGATCAAAACTTTGCACCCGAATACGATGCGGTTGAAATTTCAGAAAGTGGTGTGGGGCATATCCTCGCCAAGGATATTAAGGGCGTTAAATCAGTGCAGGTTTTTGACGGCTATCACTTGCCTTTTGAGAAGGATAGCTTCGACCTCATCATTCTTTCGCATGTTTTGGAGCATGTAGAGCACGAACGTATACTGCTGCGGGAGTTGAAACGGGTGGCGCATTATTGTATTATTGAAGTGCCCCTTGATTACCGTGCAGGGGTTGATAAACGAATAAAACATTTTCTGGCTTATGGCCATATCAACGTTTATACCCCAACTTCTCTCCGTTATTTGCTGTGCACTGAAGGTTTTGAAATAGAAAATGACCTTACATCGCTCATTGAGCCGGAAGTAACCAGGTTTAATGCCTATATCAATCAAAAAAAGCCGAAAAGCATTATAACCAATTTGAAAATTTCGGTAGAGTTTGCTGTTAAAAGGGGCATCGGCAAAATTTTCGGAAAAAAGGGTAAAGAACAGTTAGCAAACGCATATACCGTTTTTTGTAAAACAGCCGATGGCCAGGTAAATATATTTTAGGCCTCACCTAAATCCTCTCCTCCAAAGGACTCCTTTGGAGGAGAGGACCGGGGTGAGGCGAATTCGTAAAATTCGTATAAATTAGAGAAATTAGTGAAATTCAATGCAAAACCTTGCACCAATAGCCTTATTTGTTTACAACCGCCCCGAACATACCCGGCGCACACTTACTTATTTGGAGAAAAATTTATTGGCCGATGAATCGCGCTTGTTCATTTTCTCAGATGCAGCAAAAGCCGGTGAAGCTAAAACAAAAGTTGAACAGGTAAGGCAGTTGGCAAAAGAGGTTACCGGCTTTAAATCGGTAAAAGTAATTGAGCGAAAAGAAAACCTCGGGTTGGCAAATTCCATCATCAGCGGCGTTACCCAACTGGTAAATGAATACGGGAAAGTAATTGTGTTTGAGGACGACTTGCTATCATCGCCGTACGCTTTACAATATTTTAATGAATCACTAACCCGCTATGCCGATGAGGGAAAAGTGATGCATATCGGCGCCTATATGTATAAACTGGCTGATAAAAACCTCCGTCAAACATTCTTTTTCCGTGCGGCAACCAGTTGGGGCTGGGCCACCTGGGCGAGGGCATGGAAAGATTTTGAACCTGATGTTGATGTATTGTTGAAACAATTCGACAAAAAGAAGATTGAAAAGTTCTCCATCGAGGGAACTATGAATTTTTGGAAACAACTTGAAGGATTTAAGGCCGGCAAAAATGATTCGTGGGCCATACGTTGGTACGCCTCCATTTTTTTAAAAGGCGGATTGACATTAAACCCGTCAACCTCGCTTGTCAATAACATTGGCAACGATGGCAGCGGGGTACATTCCAATAAAGAAAACATGTACCATGTACGAATTACACAAAAAGAGGTTACCCAATTCCCAACTGAAATAAGGGAGGACCAGCAGGCGTACAAGGCTATAAAACACTTCCTTAAAAACCGGAAAGGTAGTTTGTTGCAAAGGGGTTTGCGCTTTGTAAAACAGATGAAGGTGAAATATTTTGCGAAGAAAGCGTAGGGACGCAATACTTTGCGTCTTAAAACTCTATTTCTCAATTAAATTAATTTCACCCCCTTCACAACAATATAAGGCGACAGCGCCTTATTGCCAAAAGGGAAAATTTTAGCTGATTTAACAAACAACCATACTGTTTTAACAAACGCTTTAACCAATCCGCCTTGTTGTGATTTATTCTCCAGCCATACCGTAAATTTACCATGATAATAGCTTTCTACTTCGGTAAGGCCTAATTCCCGGCAATATTCAGCCAGTAATTTAGGATCCATGCTGCTTATGTTATGTTTATCATAATTATCCCGGTCGAATGTGCGTTGTATCCAGCCGTTAACGCCTTTAAAATTTGGCAGCGTAATAAACAGCACCCCCCCTGGTTTTAAAAATTGCAGGTGGGTTGCAATAATGGCTTTTGTATCGTTAAAGTGTTCTATAAAACCAAATGATAACACGAGGTCGTAAAGCTTTTCAGGGTGATAGGTAAAAAGATCAGCTTCAATAATGCTGATATCGCCTGGTTTAAGGCCGTTTTTTTCCAGCAGTTGGTTGATTAGCCCCTGGTGGATAAAATAATCGAAAAGTGTGGTATCAAGGTGCTGGTATTTTTTTAAATATGCCGCATAATAGCCGGGGAATCCGCCAAGTTCAATAGCCGTTTTGATATGTTTTTCGGCAATCAGTTTAGCCAGTTTATCGCCAAAAACATAATCCGGCTTTATATAAAAAATAATATCTTTTTTCGACTCCCAAAAAGATTGCCAGAATGAGCGGTCGGTTAAATTTTGTTCCATTAATACGAAGCTTGTTAAGCAAAGCTGTTTTGTTACTTTTCCTTCTCTAAAATCCTCGCCGGGTTACCCACTACAATACAATTGCCAGGTATATCTTTTACAACCACGCTCCCTGCGCCAATTATCACGTTATCCCCTATGGTAATATCGCCGATGATG
>DATCES010000442.1:0-17475 GCA_036509935.1 Mucilaginibacter sp. | reverse complement strand
TCCGGTGTTACCCTCACTTTGGTTATCGTAATAAGTGTGTTGGGCAAATAGTTTATCCCTTCGCGCTGAAATATGGCGGCAAGGTCCTGTTGTATTACTCCTGCAAATTTTTGCTGACGTTTTGATTCCATGGTGTTTTTGTTAGTTAAAAGCAGAAAGCTTAAAGCAGAAAGCCTAAAGTAACAGTTTGAATATCTTTGGGCAAATTAATTTAAATTCTTTTGTTTTTCTTTCGCTTTGTTTTTGGCCGGCAATATTATAAATCGTGCTTTAAGTCATTCAGCCCTTTAATGCTTAGCGTGGAGCTTATTCCCGATGCGATAACAGCAATAGCGGTTACTGTTAAAAAAACCAGGCCAAAATCACTTATCCGCAACGAAACCGGGTAAGCATCCAGCATAGACATTTTCTCCCCCATTTTTACAAGGCCGAAGCGTTGCTGCAAGATACAAAATACCAGCCCTAAAACTATACCTGCCACGCAGCCGGCTAAAGATATCATCATACCCTCAAAAAAAAATATGCCCTGGATCAACTTTTTGCCTGCGCCAAGACTGGTTAGCACGGCAATATCTTTCCGCTTATCAATAACCAGCATAGTTAACGAACCAATGATATTAAATGTAGCAATAATTAATACAAATGTTAATATCATAAAAATAAACCAGCGTTCGTAATTTAATGTTTTATACAGTTCGGCATTTTGCTCCATGCGGTTTTTTACGGTAAACAGTCCGCCAATTTTATCCTTAATAGCTGCCTGCATTTCCCCCAGGTCTGTCCCTTTTTTGTAATTAATTTCTAATGAAGATACATTTTTGGGCTGGTTAAGCAGGTCGCGGACAAATTCAATCGGCGTAACAACAATACCGTCAAAATCCTGGCCGACAGCAAAAACACCGGAAGGTATAATACTGCGTACAACAAACTCATCCAGGTTACCCGCCCCATTTCCGCCGTTGCGGTTTGGCGCATATATATCCAACGGGTTTAATTGATCATGGACGCTTACCCCCAGGCTGCTTTGCACATCCGCCCCGATAACACCGTAATTCTGACCGTCCGCGTTTAAAATGAACGAGCCTGACTGGATAGTGCTGTCTAATTGCGGATTTTTTAAAAATTCCCTGGTTACCCCTTTTATCGTACCGATAAAGGGTTTATTATCATATTTAATCAACACCTTTTCCTGCAAAACTTCGGTATATGAAAACACCTTGGGCTGGTGCCGCAAGGCATTAAAATATACATTATTGGGGTTGAAAGTTTTACCCAGGCGGGGTTCTATTTTAATTTCGGGGGTAAAATTACTGTATAATGAAAGGATAGTTTCTTCAAAACCATTAAATACCGATAAAATGATAATCAAAGCCGCGCTGCCAATTAAAACCCCAAGCATGGATATACCTGAGATAATATTTATGGCATGTATTTTCTTTCGGGAAAACAAATACCTTTTGGCTATGTAGATGGAAGTATTCAATTATGGTGAATGGTGAGTGGTGAGTTATATTTGATATGTTATTAAGTTAAAAAAGGGTTGGTTTGTTTTTCAAAACCGATGGTGGTTTCGGGGCCGTGGCCGGGGTAAACGGTGCAATCATCGGGTAAAGTAAACAATTTTTGTTCAATATTATTCACCAGTTGGGTAAAACTGCCGCCGGGCAGGTCCGTGCGGCCAATACTGTTGCGGAACAATACATCGCCGCCAATAAGTATATTGCCATTTTTATCATAAAAACACAAATGTGCAGGCGAATGTCCCGGCGCAAAGATTAGTTTGAGTTCTGTATTGCCAAAATGTATGCTGCCGGTTTCGGGCAAATATTCTTCAGGTAAAGGCGATACTTCGTATCTTATGCCCATTGAAGGCGCATAAGCGGCAACCGCTTCCAGCAAAGGTAATTCGCCGGTATGAAACTTTGGCTTTAACCCATATTGGTCGAAAACAAATTTATTGCCCAGTACGTGGTCGATATGGCAATGGGTATTGAGCAGCAGGATAGGTTTTAAATGATTATCCCTGATAAAATTCACCACGGCGTTTTGCTCGGCAGCCGTTTCCATTCCGGGGTCAATGATTGCACATTCGCCGCTTTCATCGTATAAAATATAGGTGTTTTCCTGGTAAGGGTTGTTGGTAAAAGATCGGATGTTAGCCATGCGGTAAAAATACAGATTTTTAATTTCGGATGTAGGTCCAATGGACTCCTTCGGAGATGTTCGGTTTCGGATTTATTTTACTGTTTTAATAAACCAACCACCTCTCCAAAACGCGACAGGGCCGGAATATTTTTATCACGGCTTAAACGCGTTTAGGGCGTGATAAAATTCCCGGTTTCGCAGGCTAAACGCGTTTAGGGCGTGATAAAATTCCAGTTTTCGCAGGCTAAACGCGTTTAGGGCGTGATAAAATTCCCGGTTTCACAGGCTAAACGCGTTTAGTGCGTGATAAAAATTGGCTGCAAATTTCGTTAACAAACTGTATATCAATAAAATATGAATAATTTTAAAAAATGCAACCAAAACCGTACAAAAAAAGGCCTGAAATTGTTTTTTTTTGATGGCTCCAATGGCTCCTCATGTCCACAGTACCAATTTGGCGGAGGGGGAGGCGGAGGGGAATAAATTTTATACCGCTTTTGTGATTGATTCAAATATACCAAATATTGAGGGGATTAATAAGGGGGAACAATGATTTGCATGGGTTAACCGTCTTTTTCGCCAGGCATAAGCCGGATTCTTCCTGCCCTTGTTGGTCTGTTGTCTCCAAAACACACTCGTTCGCAGTTCATGTTGTCAAAAAACGTCCTGCTGCCAGATCAATGCAGATTCTTCCTGACATTTCCCACTTTCCGACTTTCCGACTTTCCGGACTTTCCGAACTTTCCGACGTCCCCCTATGTCTCCATCACCTCTTTTTTCTTTTTATGCTTCATCCGCTTGGGCAAAAACTCCAGTATCTCGTTTTTCAGCGCCTCTATCATCCTGCGCTTTAAAAAATTACGTTGTATAACTATGCTCACTTCGCGGGCCGGGCCGGGTTCTTTAAAATACCGCACTTTGTCTAATTGCTTATCGCTCAGGTCGGCTAATGCCAGTTCGGGCAAAATGGTGGCCCCGTTGTTCTGGTCAACCATGCGTTTTAAGGTTTCAACGCTGCCGGTATTATATTCAAAATGCTTAAAGCCCTGCGTTGCTTTCCGGCGCTGGCAAATATTTAAAACCTGCTCGCGCATGCAATGGCCTTCGTTTAATATCCATATCTCTTCCATATCAATATCATCCGGGCTTATGCTTTTCTTTTTTGAAAGTTTGCTGTTTTTAGATACGTAGGCCACAAAGTTTTCATAAAACACAGGCAGCTCTGTTAATGAAGTTTCATGCAGCGGGGTCGACAGTATCCCGCAATCTATCATCCCTAATTTTAGCTGCTGGACAATCTGTTCGGTGGTTTGCTCCGATACGATGAGCTTTACCTGCGGGTATTTTTCAATAAAGCCATGCAATATTTTTGGTAAAATATAGGGCGCCACAGTAGGGATGATGCCCACCTTCAACTCACCCGACAATTCTTTTTTCCGGTCGGTAATAATTTCTTTGATCTTTTCACATTCGCCCAATAATATCCGGGCCTGCGAAATGATCTCGATGCCTATTTCAGTGGGGGTAACGGGCTGTTTGCTGCGGTCGAATAGTTTAACGCCGAGCGTATCCTCCAATTTTTGCACCTGCATACTTAATGTAGGCTGGGTAACAAAGCATTTTTCGGCTGCGGCAACAAAACCCCTATAGGTATCAACGGCCACAATGTATTCAAGCTGGGTAATGGTCATATATATATAGTTTTTTTCTATTCAAATATAGTAATTATTGATTTTTTCTATTGAATAATTATGATGAAGTTTGTTTTATTATCGCCGCCTCACCCAACCCTCTCCAAAGGAGATGGCTTTAAAAAGCCCCGGTTAAAAAAGAGTGTGCAGTTCAAGTCCTCTCCTTTGGAGAGGATTTAGGTGAGGCGAAACGGCTATTTAATAAAAAAGATAATTCCGATTTATAATAAAACTAACCTATATGGAAACCAATAAAAAGAAGCTGACCACCGCATCGGGCATACCGTATGCAGAGAATGAAAACTCGATGACCGTTGGGCCGCGCGGTCCCATACTGTTGCAGGATTTTATTTTGCACGAAAAAATGGCCCATTTTAACCGTGAGCGTATCCCCGAAAGGGTGGTACACGCCAAAGGTTCGGGCGCTTATGGTACGTTTACCATTACCCATGATATTTCGAAATATACGAAAGCGAAACTTTTTAATACCATTGGCAAAGAAACAAAAACGTTCCTCCGTTTTTCAACCGTGGGCGGCGAAAAAGGTTCTGCTGATACAGAACGCGACCCCAGGGGGTTTGCTTTAAAATTTTATACCGAAGAAGGTAACTGGGACCTGGTTGGCAATAATACGCCTGTGTTTTTTATAAAAGACCCAAAAAAATTCGGTGATTTTATCCACACGCAAAAACGCGACCCCTATACCAATTGCAAAAGCGCCACGATGATGTGGGATTTCTGGTCGTTAAACCCCGAAAGCCTGCACCAGGTAACCATCCTGATGTCAGACAGGGGCACCCCCTACGGCCACAGGCACATGGATGGGTTTGGCAGCCATACTTTTTCTATGATCAATGCTGATAACCAAAGGCATTGGGTAAAATTCCATTTTAAAACCCAACAGGGCATTAAAAACTTTACCGATGAGGAAGCAGGAGAAATGCGCGGTAAAAATCCTGATTTTGCACAGCACGACCTGTTAACCCATATCGATAACGGCGATTTCCCGAAATGGAAACTAAAAATACAGGTAATGACCGAAGAGGAGGCCAAAACCTACCAATGGAACCCCTTCGACCTAACCAAAATATGGCCCCACAGCGATTTCCCGTTGATAGATGTAGGTGTTTTGGAACTAAATAAAAATCCTGATAATTACTTCGCGCATGTGGAGCAAGCGGCATTTGCCCCTGCCCACGTAGTGGATGGCATCGGCTATTCGCCAGATAAAATGCTGCAGGGGCGCTTGCTGTCCTATCCTGATGCGCACCGTCACCGCCTGGGCGTCAATTACGAGCAGATACCTGTAAACAGGTGCCCGTTTGCAGTAAATAACCACGAACGCGATGGCCAGATGCGCGTGGATGGCAATCAAGGCTCGGCCCCTAATTATTTCCCTAACAGTTTTGATGATATTGTGGCGGATGAAAGCTATAAAGAACCATCATGGGATTTGGGCGCTGGCTTAGCCGATTGGTACGACCGCAATGCCGAAAGCGAAAATGATCATTACACACAACCGGGTAATTTATACCGCTTAATGAGCGAAGAAGCCAAACACGACCTCATAAAAAATATCACCAATTCCATGAGCGGTATAGCGGGCCCTAAAAAAGAACTGATAACAAACAGGCAGCTTTGCCACTGGTTCAGGGCGGATATTGGCCTGGGAATGGCCGTGGCTAAAGGATTACAGATGGATTTGGATGAGGCTATGAAATCGATGGGCGCGCACGCTTAGCCGGTTTGCAGCTACAGTAATTTATTGCACACCGGTATTACTTTGAATAAACCATATTGACAGAAGTTGATTTGGCCGGGTAAATTTTTGGTTATAATAGCAGTGGGACGAAAAGGCTACCGTATCATCTTTTTTATTAACAAATAGCATTTGTTGATTTAAAGCCAAGTTTATTTGAACATGGGTTTTGAGTCCGTCACATCCGAATTTGAGGTGCCTGGCATTGGCCCGCATTATGTATTGTACGTTAAGATAGGGTAATATTTTTATTAATTAAAACCCTTTTCAAATTTTGCGTTCGGAATTTAGAATTAATTGCTGAATTTGGCAGCGCAAAAAATGCTTGCACCAACATTATGAAGACAATAGATCAAATTAGTTTTGCCGGGAAAAAAGCTCTTATCCGCGTAGATTTTAATGTACCGCTGGATAAAGATTACCATATTACCGATGATAACCGAATGACGGCGGCCTTGCCTACCATCCATAAGATATTAAAAGATGGCGGTGCAGTAATCCTGATGTCGCACTTAGGAAGGCCAAAAGGTGGCCCTGAAGAAAAATATTCTTTAAAACACCTGGTACCACATTTATCTGACCTGCTTGGCCAGCAGGTTGAGTTTGCCGATGACTGTATTGGTGCCGAAGCAGTTGATAAAGCAAAGGCATTAGGATGGGGCGAGGTGCTTTTATTAGAGAACCTTCGCTTTTATAAAGAAGAAGAAAAAGGCGATGTTGGTTTTGCAGAAAAACTTTCGAAGTTAGGCGATATTTATGTGAACGATGCTTTTGGCACGGCGCACCGCGCACATGCATCAACGGCTGTTATCGCGCAGTTTTCCCCTGATGCAAAATTCTTTGGCTACCTGATGGCCGCCGAACTGAAAAATGCCGAAAAAGTATTGAATGATGCTGCAAGGCCGTTTACCGCAATTATGGGCGGCGCAAAAGTATCTGACAAAATTGAATTGATAGAACGTTTATTAGATAAGGTGGATAACCTGATCATCGGCGGCGGGATGGCTTATACCTTCGCTAAGGCGCAGGGCGGCAGTATCGGTAAATCATTGGTTGAAGATGATAAACTCGACCTTGCCCTAAGCCTGATAAAAAAAGCGAAAGAAAAACGCGTGAATTTATTATTGCCTGTAGATTCGGTTATCGCTGATAATTTCTCGAACGATGCCAATACCGAAGTGGCCCAAAACGACAGCATTAAAGATGGATGGATGGGTCTGGACATCGGCCCGGCTTCGATAGCTGAATTTACAAAGGTTGTTGAAGCCTCAAAAACTATTTTATGGAACGGCCCGATGGGCGTTTTTGAAATGGAAAAATTTGAAGCCGGCACCAAAGCCATTGGCGAAGCCGTAGTTAAAGCAACCGAAGCCGGTGCATTTTCATTAATAGGCGGCGGCGATTCCGCAGCGGCTGTTGCCAAATTTAATTTAACCAATGAGGTAAGTTACGTGTCAACCGGCGGCGGCGCCTTGCTTGAATACATGGAAGGTAAAGAGCTGCCGGGCGTGAAGGCGATAAATGAGTAATGGTTAAATTCCGGGTTTTCAATTTCGGTCCAAAGGACTCCTTCGGAGAATTTTCAATTTTCGAAGTTGCGGCTTAAAAAGGAAATAAACATTGTTTGCCTTTTGTTGTTTAATGTGCTAACTTTATAAAAATATAAAAATATGCCCGAAGTAACTATAAAATATAAAAAGCCCGAAACCCTAAAAATTTTAAAGGGGTTGGCAAAATATTTTGATTTTAAAGTAACTGATAATAAAAGTGAAAAAAAATCTTCCCTGGATGATATATTAGTCCCTGGTGATAAAACTTTAAATATTTCTGAACTTGAAAATATATTTACTGGCAGCGGCATTGACGCTAAGCAGCTTAGAGAAGAAGCGTGGAAAAGACCAAAGTAATCTGTGATACTGATGTGATGATCGATTATTTGGATCATGTGAAAAGTCGGCATAGGTCTACCAAACAACTCCTTGAAAATGAAATAGGTTTGGATTTTGTAACAATTTCTGCGATTACAAAAATGGAATTGATGGTGGGTACGCTAAATAAGGCTGACCTTACTTCGCTTAATAAAAATGTTAACCGGTTCAATATATTGCTTATTAATCCTGAAATTACCGCAATAGCGCTGCAATTAGTAGAAAGGTACAAACTAAGTCATAATTTGGCTATTCCGGATTCTTTTATAGCAGCTACTGCAATACATACTGGTGTGAAATTATTTACCTACAATCTAAAGGATTATAAATTCATTGATGGTTTAATATTATATCATCCTATAAATAAATAGGATAAGTAACGATTTTGTGAGACCCCGAAAAATCGGGGTCTTTTTTTGTTTTATTCCGTATTTTTAAAAGCTAATATTATTTAAAAAATGAGAAGAATTTTACTTTCTGCTTTCTGCCTTCTGCTTTTAGCTTGTACTTCATTAGCCCAGCCCGGCCAGGGAAACAGCCCCGATGCCGCTTATGTAAAAGACAATTACATCAAATACGAATACCAGATCCCCATGCGCGATGGTAAAAAATTATTTACATCGGTTTATCTGCCAAAAGATCAATCCAAAAAATACCCGGTTATGATGGACAGGACACCGTATAGCGTTGCACCTTACGGACCGGGTAAATATAAAGGCACTTTAGGGCCGTCGCCGCTGTTTTTACATGATGGTTATATTTTTGTTTACCAGGATGTGCGCGGCCGATGGATGAGCGAGGGCATATTTGAAGAGATGACGCCCGAAAAAGAAGTGCATAAAACCAATAACGATGTGGATGAAGGCACCGATACCTACGATACCATCGACTGGCTGATTAAAAACATACCTAATAATACCGGCAAGGTGGGCGTATGGGGCATATCCTATCCGGGCTTTTTTACTACAACTGCCCTGCTCAGCCGTCACCCTGCTTTGGTGGCCGCATCGCCGCAGGCGCCAATGTCCGATCTTTACCGCGATGACGCTTTTCATAACGGCGCATTTCAATTGGTTGCCAATTTTGATTTTTACCCTTCTTTTACCAATCGCCAGGATGGTACACCTACACAGCGCGGGGGTGGGCGTTTTGATTTTGGAACCGAAGATGGCTATGAATTTTTTATGAAGATGGGCCCGGTTAAAAACACAAACGACAAATATTATAAGGATACTATCCGTTTGTGGAACGAAATGCTTGACCATCCTGATTACGACCAGCACTGGAAAGACCGTAATGTATTGCCCCACCTGCACGATATTAAAACCGCCGTGTTAGTTACCGGCGGATGGTATGATGCCGAAGATTTGTATGGCGCTATTAATACTTATAAAACATTGGTTAAAGACAATCCCTCAACGCCAATATATTTCACTATGGGGCCCTGGGTACATGGCGGCTGGGCACACGGCCCCGGCGATCATTTGGGCGATGTTGATTTTGGCGGGCCAACAGGCCCTTTCTATCGCGAAAAAATTGAATTTGCTTTTTTTAGTCATTATTTAAAAGGGGCGGGCGCCGATATTCCTAAGGTATCCGTTTTTGAGACCGGCGTAAACCAGTGGAAAAACTATAATGTTTGGCCCCCGAAAGGGGCCGGAGACCGGAATTTGTATTTATTGCCAGGCGGTAAACTGTCATTTGATGCCCCACGCGCCGGGGCCATTACCGCCGATGAATTTGTAGCAGACCCCAACAAGCCTGTGCCTTTCATCAACGGAATAGCCATTGACCAAAAAACGGAGTACATGACCGGCGACCAGCGTTTTGCCGAACAGCGGCCCGATGTGCTTACTTACCAAACCGATATGCTGGATAAGGATATAACCCTTGCCGGTAATATATGGGCCGATCTGAAAGTATCAACCACCGGCACCGATGCCGACTGGGTAGTAAAGGTAATTGATGTTTACCCCGACAGCGCCAAAAACAATCAGTTTACGGCAAAGGACACTTATATGTCCCATTACGAACAGATGGTACGCAGCGAAGAGATGCGTGGCAAGTACCGCAACGGATTTGATAAGCCTGAGCCATTTGTGCCCGGTAAAATAACCCCTGTAAACTTTGAATTGCAGGATGTATTGCACACCTTTAAAAAAGGGCACCGCATAATGGTGCAGGTACAAAGCTCCAGTTTTCCGCTCATCGACCGCAACCCGCAGGTATTTGAAGATATTATGAAAGCCAGGGACAGCGATTTCAAAAAAGCTGTGCATAAGGTGTACACCTCAAAAGAACACCCAAGCTTTTTGAAGGTTAGGGTGATGAATTGAGTGGGCGGCGGGTTGAATGAAAAATTATTCGGATAAACCAGAGATCATTGTATAATGCCAATCAAGAGTCAAGATATTAGAGCCAAGAATCAAGATAAGAAGATAAAAACCAGCCAATTTACAGCACCTTGCCTGACTTAGTCTGCTTGATTTTGTTTATATTAATGGATTTTTTTCATGTTGCAGCCATTTCTTGACTCTTGGTTCTTGACTCTTGACTCTTGATTCTTGATTCTTGATTCGCATGTATAATGTGTATTCAATTAGTCTATCGAAAAGGTTTACTTTTGCTTTACAATCCTTACCGCTATATAGGGCTTTCCAGGCAGTTCAATTAAGCTACGGCCGGAGAATGTCTTATTGAGCGGGGTAATAGTCATATTCCAGGTATCAATAACGTCCACATGATAAGCGGAACCACCGGGTAGGTCAATTACAATGCTTCGGGGTTGGGCATCGTTCAAATAGCCTAAATAAAATTCTTTATCTATACCTATCGCCGAAAAAGGCATCCAGGTAAACAAGGGGATAGGCTTTAAATACGGCGGCGCACTTTCTATAATGGTACGAAGAAACCTGATCCGCCCGGGACTTTCGCCTTTCAAATCGCCGCCTTTTGACCACCACAGGATATCTGATGATTTATTGGGAAACAGGACAGGGTTTTCGGTCACGTAGGTTTCTCCATGCCCCACAAATCCGCCATTGGTAAGGCCCCGCCAAAATTTTTCCGTCATTGCCTTAGCGGTTAAATTACCCCACGACCAGGGTATATTCCCCTCATACCGGCATTCATCAAAAACAATGGGCTTCTTATATTTATTCCGGTATTCTTTGGCCCTGTAAGTGTCCTCGGCCTGGATACTTGCATGGGTAATCAAAGGGTTGGTATGATCGTAAAACTTACCGCCGTTATGAATACTTATCAGGTGATGAAATTTATCCCTTTTCGCAAATTGCTCAATATAATAGTCCCAGTCGTTCAGCTTTTTTGCCTTCATGAAATCATACTCGTTGGCCATGCTCCACCAAACGTTTTTGAAGGCGCTAAACCGCGCAATGATGTATTGAATATAGAGGTCCTCGGTAGCCCTGTTCAGGGTACTAAAACCCCAGCGGTCGTAAGGATGGAATACAATCAGGTCAGCCTGTATTCCAAGGGAATCGAGCTGCTTTATCCGCTTTTCAATATTTTGGAAAAACGCCGGGTTTAACCGGCTGAAATCCCAGTTTTTCGGTGGCGTGCCCTCAAAAGGGTAATATAAAGGTTCATTATTGTTCCAGTCATAGCTTTTTGGAAAAATGCACATCCGCATTTTATTGAAATAGCCTTTTGATAGGGTTTTTATGGTTGCCGCAGCCAAACTATCGCCCTGGTGTACCCAGGCATAACAGGTTGTACCAAACGGAAAATACGGGGCCCCATCAGCATAGGCAAAATAAAAGGTGTCTTTAACAGCAACAGGCCCGTGATTGTCTTTGGAGGCCGGGGTACAAATAAATTTACCTTTCTTATTGTTTAAGGCTTTAGCATTGCTGGTTGTTACATAAGTCCATTCGCCTTCCTTTTGGGGCATAAACCGTAGTTTATACACGCCCCCGCCATCATAGAAACCGGCAACGGCAATGGTATCCCTGTCTTTGATGAAATTGCCAGCCAATTGCACCTCTTTAAATGGGTTACCGGTGGCGGGTCCGTTTAGGGTTAATTCAAAAACCTGCCATTTTTCTGTTTTTACCTGCCCGTACACCAAACAACTGCAAAAAAGCAGTACAAATAAAAGCGCTATATTTTTCATGTTAATTAGTCTAATCCATTTGTCAGGCCTGCTTACCCCTCCATAGGATAATGGCGCTAACTTAAAAGATTTAATATCGAATAATGAATTTTGAATAATGAATGATGAAGTGAAATTTCGGTATTCGATGTTCGAAATTCATTATTCGACATTATTTTAACCTTGTGTTTTTATTTTATTTAGTGCCATTACTCCATAGGAGTCCTATCGGACCTGATTTGGAAATTGGTTTTTATGCAAAAAAAAGAATTAGCAAGGGTATAATTATACAAAATTTTAATGGGGCGTAGGGAATATTTACAAAAGAATTAAATCGAATTGCACAAATAAGCTTTCCCCCGGCAAGGCAGGCGCGAATGGTTGTTAAATTCCTTTAAGAAAGCGGCGACAAGTAATTCGAATAATCAGTTTTGGCAGCAGCATAATCATCCGATTGAGCTTTGGAGCGGACCTGTATTTCATCAAAAGATGGATTATACTCATGATAACCAAGCTTTTTGAAGGTTAGCAAGGGTTCAACAGACAGCCAATGCGGTATCAGTTTCGATTTGTCAATTACCAATCCAATTTTTTTCGGTTGTTTAGGGTGGAATGAATATAGGAGACTACACCTAAGACTTGTAATAAGGTAATAGGTTTGAGGGTAGTATATAGATGGAGAAGCTGTTTTGATACAAGAGGGTTTTAGGTGCAGGTAGAGTTTTGTAGAAAAGATAGTCAGATGACTGTAGTTAGAGCAATATTTGTTATATTTGAGTAGTAAATAGCACTACAGTTAACATAGCAGGAAGGATACAAGCATGAGTGAAATAGAAGTACTGGAAAATATAGCTACAAGAGCAGTACACCGTTTAAGGACTGAAACACTTACTTCAGGGCAACCGTTCATGATCAATGTAAAAGGACTTCCGCCAAATCAATGCTATTTAGAATTCCCCGATCATACCATCCAATTGGTAACGTTTGTACAAGGAAAGAACGATTTTATTCGTATACGTAATTTAAGGGCAAGGGATCGGGAACGGTTAAGGAAACGTCTTGGTTTATAATGCCTACACTTTATTTAATTACTGGCTCAAACGGCGCGGGCAAATCTACCGTCGGCCCTGATTATATGCCTGAAAATATCATGGCTAACCATGTTATTTTTGACGGGGATAAATTATATACAGGTAAAGTGTCAGAACTTTGGCCGGAGCAAATGAAGTCGCTCAAGGAAGCAAAGAAGATCGCCGCTGAATTTATCGTAACGACACTCGAAAGTTTATTGGATAAGGCACTTGAAAACAAAGCAGATTTTGTTTACGAAGGCCACTTCCCGAGTTATGCTACCTGGGATTTCCCCAAACGTTTTAAAGAAGAAGGCTACCAGGTTCAAATGTTATTTTTAGGGCTTAAAAATGCCGACCTGTCAGAAATGAGGGTGGGTTTGAGAGCGAAAAAAGGCGGGCACAATGTTCCCCGTTACGACATCGAAAACAACTTTTACGGCAACCTTGAAATGCTGAATGAGCATTATCAACTTTTAGATCATTTGCAAATAGTCGATACCTCGGAGTTTCAGCCAAAACCGTTAGCTGCTTTTAAAGGCACAGAATTAATTTCGAGTATCCGCAAAAAGGAATTGCCGGATTGGTTTACCCAGTATCTACCCTTACCCAGCGAAAAAATAGCCAAATAGCCGGGCTGAGAAACATATCTGAATACACAGTGTTATGACAACCAAAGCCTATGGTGAACGTATTTTTATGGACGTTAAACCTCAATTGGAAGCTGATTCATTTGATCAGCACAATAGAGCGTTCGGATGCATGTTGGCCGACTATCGAAAGGCGGTTAGGGTGATGAATTGAGTAAGCGGCGGGTTGAATGTACCAACTATCAATCGGCCATATAAACTTGTGATCTGAAAAATTGTTACCTTTCCATAAATTCTTATTTATGGCAAATTTTCAGGAGATCATAGCGGCAGATAAACCGGTACTGGTTGATTTTTCGGCTGAGTGGTGCGGCCCATGCAAAATGATGCCGCCGATATTAAAACAGGTAAAAGATGCAATGGGCGATAAAGTGACCATCATCAAAATAGATATTGACAAAAACCCGGCAGCGGCAAATGCTTACAGGGTACAGAGCGTACCCACGCTAATGATATTTAAAAATGGCGAATCCAAATGGCGGCAAAGCGGTGTAATGCAGGCGCGGCAGCTACAGCAGGTTGTAGAGCAGTATGTTTAGTTGTATTAGTTAAGCCCCCGCCTGTTCCCACACTTGAACACATAATATTTTGAGTGTCCACGCTCGCGTCATTGATTACGCGTTGTCGCTTACAAATAAGCTATCGGCAATCGGGAGCGTGGACGCTCCCAACAAATTCATTCAAGTGTGGACGATTGAAGGGGCGGGAGCATGTTAAGATCAAAAGTCGTTAGGCATCGAGTAGATCCGAACCTGTTATTAAAACCCAAAGCCTAAATCTTAAGCGTTGGCATAACGCCTGTCAAATTATTTTTTTTTAATATGTGACCTTTTCGAGATTTCCTGATATACTATATTAAATACAATATGACGGACGAGGCCTTAATGATATGTATTAAAAACGATGACCTGGAGAAGGCTGGCCTGTTATATGAACGTTATAAGATCAGGCTTTTTAAGTATTTCGTTTACAGAACATTCAACGATCAGGAAGCAAGCAAAGACAACGTACAACAGGTATTTCTAAGGGTGATTAAATATCGTAAATCGTTTAAGGATGATGGGGACTTTAAAGTTTGGCTTTATTCGATTGCCGCCAATGTGAAAAAGAAAGAGTTTATATCTCAACAGCAGCGTAATAATGCCTTATCAGCTTACACAGTTGACAACAGCTACGTAACAGAAAATGATAATTATAAACTTATACATGAGATCCTGCAAAGGATGCCTGTACAATATCGGGAGGTGTTAACAATGAGTAAGTTTTGGGGTATGAAATATGAAGAGATTGCATTAGCACAACAGTGCTCTGTAGGTGTTATTAAAACCAGAGTTTACAGGGCCGTTCAAATACTAAGAAACGCATATTTTAAATTGATTTAGTTATGACAGCTAGGGAAATAGAAAATTCAGCAACCAACTATATTACCGGTAATATGTCTGAAGGTGAAAAAATTGCCTTTGAGCAAATGCTTGAACAGGATGAAAAAGCTAAACAGAAAGTAAATGAGCTGTTATTAGCGTGGAACTCACTGGAAATATCAACGGATCCCATGATCGTTGACGAAATGGACCATGATTTTTATAGCATGTTAAACAACCAGATAAGCACGCACGAGGCGAGCAAAATTTATAGGATGCATCCAGTAATGTATTGGTTGATTTCAACGGCTGCTGTAATCATTTTTATCATTGCATTTTTTATCGGAAAAAACACCGCGTCATCCCAGGAAATTATAAAATATAGGGTGGCACAAATAATGAAACCGGGACCAGTTCAAACCAAGGTAGTTAAGGTGTATTTAGTCCGAAATAATGAAAATAAAAAGCAAAACATCACAGATCAACAGGCACCCCTTATTGCACAATTGCAATCAGTCTATTCGTCAAAGCGTATTTCAGCTGTACTGGCCATGGGGCACCGTGAGTTAAACACAAGCTACCTGAAAGCATTAGACTCGGCTTTAAAACATGATCCTGACCCCAACGTTCAGTTGGCAATATTGCAAACCCTCCAGCCTAAAGCAAACTCATACGAAGTGCAGCGCTTGCTGATTAACGCGCTTCCTTTTGTGCAGGGAACTGTGCAGTCGTCTATGGTTGACATTTTATTAGAAAAAAAATCGAAAGAAGCCATACCTGAAATGCTTACACTCTTAAATGATGATAATACAGATTACCATACGCAAGGGCAGATCAGGCTTGGCATTGAAGAATTTTTAAATTAATTTAATATGAAAAAGTTTATTTGTTTAATCCTGCTGCCATTTTTAGCACCGCATATATCTGCGCAAATTACGTCGCAACCTCTAAGGATACCGCTAACAAAATCCAATAAAATCGTCATTTACTCGGATGCGGCTATTATTGATGCAGAAGGCTATGATGGAGTTGATATATTAGTCAGCCCTCAAAAAGCGGACGGTGATACATCACTAAAAAAAATGCATCTATTGGCTGATAACAGGGACAATGGTGACAGCTTGATCACTTATCAAAGTAAACTAACCAATGGGGTGAATGGTTTTGTTTTCAACAATATCAAAATCGCTACGAATTGCCGGTCAATAAAAATTTTGATTCCCAACCATATTCCGTTACTCGCCCTCGAATTTAAAACTACCTCTTCCGATGGGCGGCTCAGAGTGAAAAACTATAAAGGCCCGGTGCAGATTGCGGCTTATTTCAGCCGGTTGGAAATTGAAGCGTTAACAGGGCCTTTTTCCATATCTGATGAATACGGCAAAATAAGTGTTAACCATATACTTTGGAGCGACACCGCGCGATGGTCACTGTACGATCATCCATATATGGTTCGGTCAATGTCTTCTGATATAAATATGTCAGTACCGTATGACCTAAAAGCTTATTTTTCCGTTTTTATAGATAAAGGTAAGGCATATTCAGATCTGGGCCTTGGACCTGGCCTTATTATGAATGGGGGAGGCATTGGAATATCCGTTAAGAGCTCTGCAGGAGACATTTTTCTAAAACGTGAAAATAATCAATAGTAGGTACATGAAAACACTCCGTTTGGCATTATTACTGGGTTGCGCCTGTTTTAATTCTTTGGTGGCGATAGCCTCATCGCCAATCCGCATTTCCTTAAAAGGCAAAGAGCATAAATTGTTAAAAATAATCATACTTCAGGATGCCTCTGTTCATGTTAAAGGATATAAAGGAAATGATTTAATAATAACAGGTAAAGACGATGCACCCTTGAAGCAATCAAACAATTACATTAATATCTCCTCCCTGGCTGTGCAATTAAATAACCCGGGATACTCCGGCTTTAACCCCCAAATTCGTGAAAACAATGAAATGATAGTGTTGGTTTTGCAACCGACAGATGAAAATGATATTTCTATACAGGTACCTGAACAAATGCATTTTTCATTGCAGTTTGTGTCTCATCTTCCACATTCAGAGCTATCACTTACTAATCTTTCCGGAGAACTCATGATATCCGCGAATGTCCCCTCAATTTTTATCAACAACATATCCGGGCCTTTATCTTTGAATTCAGCTGGGATCAATTTAAAAAAGGTGATCAACATTAAGAATATCGATTGGGATAAGATAAATTCAGGCGCTGGGCATGTGTTCGCGATAAGCGCGCTGAATGCCGATGTGAACCTTTATCTTCCAGCAAAGTTAAAAGCATCCCTAAATCTAAATGCAATCCATAACCGCGTGTATTCCGATTTACCCCCAGGTCAGCTGAAATTCGACAATTTAAAAAACGGCGCGGTGGCTGCGGACCTGAATGGCGGTGGAACAAAAATTTTTATCACAAGTGGATATGGAAACATCTTATTGCAAAAAGAACCTTAAAAGTATGCTTTCTGCAGTAACCCAATTATATATAGTCATTCTGTTGACCCCGCCTGTTCATTGCCCACACTTGAACACATAATATTTTGTGCGGCCCCGCTCGCGTCATTGATCAGGCGTTGTCGCTTACAAATGAGCTATCGGCAATCGGGAGCGTGACGCTCCAAACCAAAGTCCTTCAAGTGTCACACCATAGCCGTTAACCTAAGAAAAATTTTAAAATCTTTTTTTAGAATATGACGTGGTCGGGGCTTCGCCGTTGGGCAAAACCACTTAGATTTTCCC
>DATCES010000441.1:0-4560 GCA_036509935.1 Mucilaginibacter sp. | reverse complement strand
CCCCCGCCGCTTTAATATATATTTAAGCTGTGAAAATATGGGGACGATACCGCTGCCTGCCGCAAACAAAAAAATATCTTTATCCCCTTCAAAACCTGTTATCGTAAACCGTCCGGCAGGCTCAACGGCGTTTAAAATATCACCCTGTTTTACTTTGGTTAACAGTAACCGTGATATTTCCCCATTTGCTATGCGCCTGACGGTAATTGACAATAGTGCTTCATCGGGCGATGAACTTAAAGAGTACGACCGCCGTATATCTTCCCCGTGATGGGTAAAAACCAGGGTAATAAACTGGCCGGCTTTGTAATGGATATTTTTGCCGGATATTTCTGTAAAAAAAAATGTAGCCGTATCCGGCAACACCCATTTTATCGCTTCAACTTTTAACTGAAGCATCACTTTTTGGCCCTTTCATCCGTTATTTGTAAAACAAATTGCCTGAACTAAATTACCCGCAGGATTTAGGGGCCGCGATGATTTTTTATTCCCACAGTAAACCCTCAACCTTTTCATCCTTAAATTCTGCAAGCCTTAGTTCAGGCAAAAAAAAACCTGTTTCGTGGCTTACGCTTTGTTATACAATTCTGCAACGTGTTTCCAGTTGATCACATTCCATATCGCAGTTAAATATTCGGGGCGGCGGTTCTGATATTTAAGATAATAGGCATGTTCCCAAACATCAATACCCAAAATAGGGGTGCCTTTTACTTCGGCAACGTCCATCAGCGGGTTATCCTGGTTAGGGGTTGAACATATCGCTAATTTTTTACCAGGGGTAACAATAAGCCATGCCCAGCCTGATCCAAAACGGGTAGCGCCGGCTTCGGAAACTTTGGTTTTAAAGTCTGCAAATGTGCCGAAAGTGCTGTTAATTGCTGATGCCAGATCGCCGGAGGGTTCGCCGCCGCCGCTTGGGGAAAGCAATGTCCAGAATAAGCTGTGGTTGTAATGCCCACCGCCGTTGTTGCGGACCGCCATAGGAAATTTCGAGATATTTTTTACGATATCATCAATGCCCCAATCGGCTTCGGGTTTTCCTTCCAGGGCCTTGTTTAAATTAGTAACATAAGCCTGGTGATGTTTGCCATGGTGAATTTCCATGGTCAGTTTATCAATATGCGGTTCCAGCGCATCGGTAGCGTACGGTAACGCCGGTAGTGTAAAAGCCATAATGATTAATTTAAAGTTTAATGATATTACGAAACAAATATAAAGCGTTGTGGGCGATTTTGTTTTAAATGATTGTAATATTTAGCCTGCTATTAATTTTATGTTGTATATCTATGATACCTTGTTCATTGTACGTGGCGAAAATGTGTTATTTAGGGATATATTGGTGAATTGGTTTGTTTGTATTTTCATTTAATCCTCTTTGCCAGGATGAACAGGATGGGCAAAAAAGAATGCCGCACCGATTTTTTTGTGATCAATTTATGCCCGGCAAACCCGGCTCCTATATCGGGTAACCCTGCAATGCATTTTGGCCGGACAGTTGAATAGCCTTATTTGATTAAAAACGCCCGTTAAATAACAAAGCCCGTCCGCCAAATGGCGGCCAGGCTAGTATTAAACTTAAGCTGAAAGCTTAATACATTTTAGGACGAAGATGCAATCTTCGACCAGGTTAGGGGGTTATTTATTTTCGGGATGTATCTTGTAACCTATGGGTGCGCGGGGCTTATCGTCTTTTTCTATAAATTTGTTCAAGTAGGTAAACAGCAATTCTATTTTCTGATCTTGTTTGATTAGCTTCTTTTCTACTTGCTCAACCAATAGCTGTATATCTTTATGTGTCAGCAGCAGCTCCCTTAGCTTCACAAATACCTCAATGATCCGTATGCTCATTTGTACAGCCCTTTCACTCTTTAATACGTTGGCTAGCATTAATACCCCATGTTCTGTAAAGGCATAAGGTAACGAACCTCCTAATACCTGCTTTGATGGTATCGCATTTTGCGATACCATGTCTTCCGCCTCCTGTTCCGTTAGCTGAAACATGAAGTTCTCCGGGAACCGCACCTGGTTACGCTTTACCTGCTCTCTTAACCTGATAGCCTGAACGCCATAAAGTTCTGCCAGATCCCGGTCTATCATTACCTTTTGTTCTCTGATAAGGTATATCTTGTTTACTAATACTTCGTCAGGCACTATTATTTTATCGGGCATTTTTGTTATTTCTGGTTTACAAATATGTTTATAAAGTTTTCAGGCTGCAATTTTAAAAAACAACTACCGCAAAGGGTGATGTTTGCTTAATGCATCCTTCAAGCCATCCAGGTTACTTTCCCAGTAACGTTCCGTGCTGCTTACATACCTGTAGCCGGTAAAAACAAATATCAACCTTTTTTTGCTGCTGCTAATGAAAAACGAAAACAAACCAATAAACACTTTAATGGCTGTGCGAATATCCGCACGTTTTAGTGCGTTGTCTCCGTGAAGACGCAGATGCAATCTTCGACCAGGTTAGGGATTAAAAACACCCATTAATAACAAAGTGCGGGCTTAGCCAATCTGAAAACATAGTCTTCGGACAGTCGCTAAAGGGATTAATTACCCGTTCCGTCAGATTCAAGCCCTACAATTTTATATACTTTATTATTGTTGCTATCCCTCGTTTCCTGGTAATATATGCCATCTTCTGATACAAAAAGGCTCTCTCCGTTAAGTTTAACTTTCCGGCAATCAGCAGGGAGTTTTACTACTGTATCGCCTATCTTAGGTGTCACTGTAACAGCGCCGTTAGTATCTGTATTAAGCTCGCCATCTTTACCGGTAATTTCATACTCAACCGAGCCATCGTCTTTAGTAACAGGTAAATAATAAACCCCGTTCAGTTCGTAATACTGCTGCCCGTTTATAACGATAGATTGTGCATCTGCCGGCAGCGTTTTTATTGACGCGCCGATAGGGGGCTCAACCACCGTATATTGGTCATCATTTTGTTGGTAATATAAACCACCGCTTAAATAATAAGGATTGTCACCCCAATAAAACATATCGTACCCAAAAGGTAAAAAGCCGCAATCAAACCCAAGCCAGGGATAGTATAAGCTGCCGTAATAGCCCTGGTTGTAAAAATAGCCGCCATGCTGGCCCCATCCGTAGTCACCGTAAGCTCCGCCATGGCCATAAACACCAGGGCCGTTCCCACGGAAGCCGCGCACCCCTATTCCGTTTACACCTGCACGGGAATTAGCGCCAAAGCCGCTCCTTGCAACGCCCCGCTGGCCAATACCGCCGCTTGCAACACCGCCGCTTGCAACACCGCCGCGTTGTGCAAAGCCGCCCCTTGCGTCGCCTGAAAAGCGCGAACCACCGAAACCGGCGCCACCACCGCTAAAACGTGATCCGCCACCAAAACTACTGACACCGCCGCCGCCAAAACTGCCGCCGCCACTATGGCCGCCACCACCGCTGAAACTGCCGCCGCCGCCAACGCCGCCACCGCCGCCCCGTTGTGCATTTGCAGGCAGGGCCAAAAACAAGCAAAACAATATGTTTAAGCACATTATTGCTGAAAACTTAATTACCTTTTTCATTATATTAAAATCTTTTCCCGTTTTCACAGATCAATAATTGATTATATAAACTTACAAAGTTTTATTCAAAAAGTTCCATAAAATAATCATTACACTATTTTAGGGATAAATATTTTACAATAATTTGATAATGCCCATTTGGCTACTATAAGGGGTACTCTGTATTTATTGGAAGATGACAAAACCCGTTTAAAAAAAAACATACATAACCCGGGTGATTTAGGGTATTTGAGGTTATGCTTTTTAATAGGTATAGCTGGCAGGGGCGCGATGCACGGCAACGCTGCAAATGTTTAGCGCCACATGGCGCAGGTATTATTCAAAGGTAGGAGGTACGCTTTTTATCAATTAGCCATGCCCGATGGTTGGTATATTTTGAGAAAGCCGGTGCCTGATTGGGCTACGAAAAAACTGTTGTCGCCATAATTTCTCTAAAAACCCGGCACCTAAAGCACGGTCCCATCTGTTACAAAACCAGCGGCTTTACCGTGTAAAATTTGTAAACCATGTTTTGCCCCGTTAAACTATGTATTCTACTAATTATCAGCCATTTAAAATTTGTAAACCATAAATTATGTAAACTTTTGTAAACCATGTTTTTGGGCTTTGCAGATAGTGGCCAGGCCAATTTCAGTGCGTTGTTATTTTTCACATCCCGGAATTCATCTTGATATACTCATCCGTAAATTGGGCAATGTACCTGTCAACATTATTCCTGATTTCTTCCAGGTCGCGGCCCTCCACTTTGGCCAACACCTGCATCAGCAGCAAATTATTTATTTTGTTATAGGCATAAGTTGACGCTGCATTACCTAACAGTTTAGCATTCAAATCAATTACCCGTGTTAATTGGTCGGCTTTAATTTTGTCGTTTTCAGTTTGATCATTCATGTGAAAAATATATTAAATGGGAATATACGGAAAGGTACAATATTATTTGAAAAAGGTTTTATAAAAATTCAAAAGCCATGGGTTCCACGGCTTTCAGATAGCAATTAGTGGTTGCCTGTTATTTAAA
>DATCES010000440.1:0-6608 GCA_036509935.1 Mucilaginibacter sp. | reverse complement strand
GTATTGGATTCGTACCAGCATTTGGGCTTAAATATTAAGGGGGTTGATGCCAAACAACGTTTTTACGATGCGCTTGCCGGCTTAACCGATCCTGAGAAGAAACGCAAAGCCATAGGCCGTGTGTTCATTGAGGTTTTTGATGATGAGGCCCATAAAGTGCAGGATGTAAAGTGGCTCGGCCAGGGAACTATTTACCCGGATGTGATCGAGTCAGTATCTGTGAAAGGTCCATCAGCAACCATTAAATCGCACCATAACGTTGGCGGGCTGCCTGATTTTATGAAACTGAAGGTAGTTGAGCCTTTAAATACCTTGTTTAAAGACGAAGTAAGGCGTGTTGGCAAAGCCCTGGGCATTGACCCGAATATTTTAGGCAGGCACCCTTTCCCTGGCCCCGGGCTGGCTATCAGGATATTAGGTGAGGTTAGCCCGCAAAAAGTTGCAATTTTACAGGAAGCCGATGCAATTTATATCAACAATTTGCGGTCGGCAGGTGTTTATGATAAAGTTTGGCAAGCCGGCGCTATATTTTTGCCGGTACAATCAGTGGGTGTTATGGGCGATGAGCGTACTTACGAGAACGTAATATGCCTTCGCGCTGTGGAATCATTGGATGGGATGACGGCTGATTGGTGCCACCTGCCTTATGACCTGCTGGCAAAGATCAGCAATGAGATCATAAATAATGTAAAAGGAATTAACCGGGTAGTATATGATATCAGTTCGAAACCGCCTGCAACCATTGAGTGGGAATAGGAGTTTGTTGTTTTTAGCAACAGCGCTGTTATTGGCTGCATGTTCGCCAAAATTGCATCCTGTAACTGTTCGCCAAAAAATAAAGGAAACAGAAAAGCCCGTTGTAAAAACCCCGCCGGTAAAAAAGATTGAAAAATCCGCCGGGCCGAAGGTATCAACTATATCGCTGTTACTGCCATTTGACCTTGATCACCTTGCGCCGGGTTCATCCTACACCGCGGTAAGCTTAAGGGAGGCAGACATCGCCATTGATTATTACAGGGGCTTTAAACTGGCGCTGGATTCGCTAACCGCCCAGGGTTTTAATTTTAAACTGCTGGTTTTTGATACCAGGGGCGATAAGGCCCAGGCACATAGCCTGGCCAATAATCCGGCGGTAAGGGGAAGCGGCCTTATAGTTGGCCCGGTGTTCCCGGAGGTCATAAAAGCTTTTATAGCTAATTACGCAAATGCCCGACAGCTAATAGTTTCGCCGCTTTCGCCGGCAACGCCATCCACTTTTAAAAACCCGCAATTAATCACCATTGTCCCACCGCTTGAATACCATGCATGGGCGGCGGCACAATTTATTAACGACAAACTGAATCCTCAAAAAATATTTATCCTGCGGTCCGGCTTCAGCGATGAATATAATTACATCACCCCTTTTAAAAGGGCTATTGACAGTTTGAGCAAAAGGCACATAAAATTTATAACCCTTACTGTTATTCACGGCCAGTTAAACTCATTGATCCCGCAACTATCAGCCACCGAAAAAAATATTTTTGTTATACCTGCAACCGACCAGCATTTTTTAACTATCACCATGCTGGCATTGGATACTTTAAACAATACATATCCGGTCACCGTTTTCGGGCACCCCAACTGGGTAAATTATCCTTTTTTAAAGGCCGATCTCCTACAGCGCCTGGATTCGCACATCACCTCTGCCGACCATGTGGATTATCACGCCGCCAATACCGTTACTTTCGTACGCCAATACAAGCGAGCCTACAATGCGGAACCCACCGTTTACGCCATAAAAGGTTTTGACGAAGGTTTATATTTCGGGCAGATGCTGGCAACCGACAGCCTTAAAAACTTAACATCTGCCGGTTTTACCGGGCTGCACAATAGTTTTCATTTACGGAAAAAAGCCGGGCAGGGCTGGATAAATACCCATGTAGGCGTGTATAAATATGCTAACTTTGAGCTGAAAAAAGTAGAATGAAGGCGGAAAACCAGCTTAAAACGTTTCAGCGCATTTTGGCTGAATATCCTGCCCTAACGCCCTTGAACAAATTTTTACCAGGGTTTTACCGGCAAAACAAGCAAATGGGCGCTACCGACAGGCGCGTTGCCGGCAGACTTGTTTACAATTATTTTCGTTTAGGCAGGGCATTGCCTGTTTTGCCCGCAGGTGAGCGGCTTTTTATCGCAGAGTTTTTATGCAATACGCAGCTTAATTCGTTTTTACAATATTTTAAGCCCGAATGGGCCGGCAGCTTAGGTTTCAGCACAGACGAAAAACTAAAACTCGTAAAAGCGGCATACCCTGAATTTAATTTAGATGAAGTATTTCCGTGGACAAGCAAGCTTTCAGCCGGGATCGACAAGGATGCATTTTTGCGCTCTTTCTTTTTGCAGCCGGATTTATTTATCCGCGTTTACAAAGGCTTTGAACCGGAGGTAAAAATAGCGCTGAACGCCGCCGGAATTATTTTTAAGGATGAAGGCTATGGCTGTTTCGCCTTGCCTAATGGAACCCGGCTTGAGGCCGTTATTCCCAATCTGCATTGGTACGAGGTACAGGACTTTTCTTCCCAACAAACCGCGCAATATTTTAAACCCCGAAAATGGGATAACTGGTGGGATGCCTGCGCTGCTTCCGGCGGTAAATCGCTGTTGCTGCATAATTTGGAACCAACAATAAAACTGGTAGTATCAGATATCCGCGAATCTATATTAAACAACCTTGATGAGCGTTTCCAGCAGGCAGGCATCACCAAATACCAGAAAAAGCTGCTTGATCTGACCCAAAACAACGACCTGTTATTACATGATTACGAATTCGATGGCATTATCCTCGATGCCCCATGCAGCGGCTCGGGAACCTGGGGCCGCACGCCGGAAATGATCAGCCAGTTTGATGCCAGCAAAATTGAATTCTTTCAGGGCCTGCAGCAAAGAATTGCACGCAATCTGGTTAAATATTTAAAGCCGGGTAAGCCGCTGATTTATATTACCTGCTCGGTTTTTAAAGCAGAAAATGAAGATGTGGTTAATTTTATGGTGAAGGAATTGGGATTGAAATTGGAAGAAAGTAAGGTTTTAAAGGGTTATGGGAATAAGGCGGATACAATGTATGTGGCGAGGCTGACTGCTCTTAAATGTTAATTTTGAACATACATTTTTTCCAGGCCACGCACGAAGGAGATCAACCCAACGTCCATGTGATCTAAATCGTTAAATATTTCTGTATTAACCTTCATATTGTTTAATCCCTCATCTGAAAATTTCTTTGATAAATCTTTAACCGGCTGTATAGACCACTTTGGTTCTTCCAAACCGCCGACACTCAAAAAAAGATTTAACGTATCTTTACGTGTCAAAGTCTTAAGTTTTTGAGGGATTTGAAACAGGTAGTAGTTATTATACCATAGTGATGGGCTGGCTGATACAAAACCTTTAAAATCATTCCTTTTTTGGTCGACCTGTTCCATGAGGGCATACAAAGAAAAATAACCTCCGAATGAATGCCCTAATAATGTTCTGTTATTAGTTTCCGTTCTGTAAGTTGAATCTACTTTTGGCAACAGTTCATTGGTTATAAATTGATAAAAATGCTGACCGCCCCCAACAGCTTTCATTTCATCAGAAGGAATTGCTTTAGGGTACATATAATCTCTTACTCTTAAAGAATCCATTAATTTAAAAGAGTTGTAGCCTATCCCTACCAATATTAAAGGAGGCAGTAACCCTCCTTTTTCATACTGGTGCAATATTGGGGCTATCATCGGATAATAAAAATTAGCATCAGTTACTACCACAACAGAATACCGTTTTTTAGACTGCGCCCGATAATCCAATGGCAATTGTATCGAAATGTAAAAAGTATCTTTTACGGTTTTGGAAAATAAAGTAAATCCTTCCCCTTCCCTTTTAGTAACATTAAGGGGCTTAGCTGCTCGTTTGCAAGCTGAAAACGCTGCCAGTATGCATAGGCAAATAAGACTATTTGTTAAATGGTGAGTGATTTTCATGTTTGTAGGATTTAATAAATTCAGTATAGCTTTTTTTAATATATAGTATCAGGCCATAATCCGTCATTTTCTTTATCGCTTGTATAGATGGCTTGTATTGATCCATAAAGTCCTGAAGTGAATCACCCTTTAATGAAGTTATAATTGAAACTTTTATTTTTGAAAAAACATGCTCAACATAATTATTCTCTTCTTCTTTTAACATCGCTTTTTGCAGTCTGGAAGCCGGAACCCCATTTTTAGTTAACAAATCCGCCAATGACAATAAATCCAGGCTTATTATGGAAGTGGTATTATTAGAGGCTGTATTGCTGGAATACGGAACGTAAGAATATGGCGATTTTGTTGTAAAAATATCTGTCAATCTCCGGGATTTATAGGCAAATATAGATGCGAATTGTTTACGGTTTCGTATTGAATCCTTTTTGAAGTCGCGTATGCCATTTATTATGACATCCTTTAATAATATAGGGCTCTGATCAAGATAAATATGAATTGTATCTGACTCGGCCGTGTCTAAAATCAATTTATAAGGCTTATAACCAATACAGGTAATTTTTATTGTATCTCCAAAATGTAAATTTGTTAAGCTAAATTTTCCTACAGCCGAAGTAAACACGGTTAATAAAGCAGTACTTACATTAGCGTTCGCAACTGGTAGTTTTGAAATCCTGTCAACTGCAATCCCATTTAAATGTTGTGCATATAGTTGAAAAGACAATAGCATTAATATTAACGTACCTGAAACTTTCACGTTGTTTGGTTAAGAATCTGATTTCTTATGTACTAAAGTAGTTTATAATAAATAGGTTATTAAAGTTTTAACATACCTTAACAATTTAGATTCACTTCGCCATGATTTAACTATTTTTCTTTAACCAAATGGCATTGTCCAATCGGTTTGTCAGGGCAAACGCATTAAAATTTATTTATACTATCCGGCCATTTCGTTGCTTATGCAAATCCGGTGCCTAATGGGGCTACGAAAAAACTTTTATCGCCATAATTTCTATAAACACCCGGCTCCTAACGCATTGTGCCATCTATTGCAAACCCAGCGGCTTACCCTTGTAAAATGTGTAAACCATGTTTTGCCCTGTTAAACAATGCAACTAACTTATTATCAAATATTTACAGTTTTGTTAACCATAAATTGTGTTAACCTTTGTAAACCATGTTTTTGGGCTTTGCGGATCCGGGGCACACCAATTTCAGTGCCATGCCACTTATAAATTGATGTTCGTCCGTTAGTCAGTTAAAAAAATGCGTTGGGGCCCCTGATTTGGCTTGAATTATTTTAATGCGTTTGCCCTGATCGGTTTGTAGCAACATGCGTCCACAATTTTTTATGCTACATAGTGGCTGCCCTTTGCCAACATACATTTAAATGCTATTTTTGAACACACCATTATCATTATGTCAAACACCTATACACAGTTGTACATTCATTGCGTTTTTGCGGTAAAGTACTGCAAAGCAGTAATACAACCGTCCTGGGAAGAACGCCTTAACCAATACATTACGGGCATCCTGCAAAATAATGGTCATAAATTATTGGCCATAAATTCAATGCCTGATCATTTGCATTTTTTCGTTGGACTTAATCCTAAACAATCAATTTCGGATATGATGCGGCTGGCAAAAGGAGATAGTTCAGAATTTGTAAACAAAGAAAAGTTTACCGAAAGAAAATTTTATTGGCAGGATAGTTATGGAGCATTCAGCAACAGCCGCATACAAATAGACGGCTTGGTTAAATACATTATCAATCAAAAACAACATCATTCCAAAAAGACATTCAGAGAAGAATATTTGGAAATATTAAGACATTACGCTGTGGAATACGATGAAAAATACATATTTCACGACCTATTGGATGGGTAATGGGTAACCCGCCAGCTGGGGGGCACAAAAATTATTTTTGTTTTTTGCGATAAACGGGTATGCCCGATGGGGCAATCACAACGAATATCAGATATGCACACTTGAATGATATAATTTTGACCGCTAACTTTTTCATGAATTGCGTGTTCCAGTGTGAAACCTGGAACAGGCGCAGTGTTATGAAATTAAAATTGGAGGAGCAAATGGTTTTAAAGGGATATGGGAATAAGGCGGATACAATGTATGTGGCGAGGCTTGCAGGTATTTGAAAAGCGTGACATTAACAATTTTATAATTTAATTACTCTTGATATAAGAGGATTTAAACCTGATAAACCAATTAACAATGATCAATCGTCGAAAGTTCATTCAAACCGCGTCGGTAGCGGGAACAAGTTTCCTGCTGGCACCGCATTTGGGCAAAGGCACAGGGTTTTTCAAAGGGGCCCCTAACGAAAAAGTGGTAATCGGCATGGTGGGAACGCATAGCCGTGGCCTTTATCTTGCCCAAAACTTTTGCGAAATCCCCAATGTGGAGATCGCATACATCTGCGATGTGGATGCTAATGTGGTGCAAAGTACCGTTGCCGATATTTATAAACGCACAGGCAAAAAGCCGGAGGGGATAACGGATATACGAAAGTTGTTGGAGAAGAAAGATGTTGATGCAGTTGTTATAGCAACCCCTGACCATTGGCACGCACCAGCAACTATTATGGCATGCCAG
>DATCES010000439.1:0-3312 GCA_036509935.1 Mucilaginibacter sp. | reverse complement strand
CCCGAAACCAGGAGAGAAATTATATCCATCATGTAATGATACCAGTGCTAATTAAATTACCTGAAGGAAGGTTGCTTGCCAATAAAATATTGCTTACCTGCCGGCAATATTTGCAGGAACGCGTCAACAATAAACCGGAGCCGCCTGCCGATTGGTCAAGGGAAGTGCCAGCTACAGCCGGTGATAAAAAACAATGGCAGCTATTAAAAGCATTCCTGGAATCGCCTGTTGAACAGGTTTTTGACTACCGGAAAAACCAAAATGAAAGAACCAATTTGGAACATGCCATCAGTCGGGTAGTGATTGATTTAAAAACTGAAACCATTAAAAAAGGCTCTCCGCATACGCTTAGGATTATCAAAACGCAGAAGGAATACAAACGGAAAATGAAAGACTGGAATGAAGATCTGGAGTTGCTGAACAAAATAGATATAAGTTAACTCCAGATCTTTTAAGGACATTAGCAATAATCAATATTGGATGCACCTTTGATATAGGTCAATACCATTAAGCCCTGAAAGCCCGCCCGGATGACCCAGTCGGACGGGGGCGCTATCTGCCAACATAGGGCGCAGCCCTATGTTTTAGCAGTGCTGTGTTTTAGCCTCCCTATCCTATCTTTACAAGTCTGTAGTTATCTGCTATAGGATGCGGCCCTATGTTTATAGCTACTGATTTTTCCGAAGGGATTCACCCCTTCGTTAGTGTATAGCGCCAATCTAGTCTCTCATCTTTCCGAAGGGCTTCACCCTTCGTTGTCGGATAACGCCCTTTCAGGGCTGCACCCTTCGTTGATTTTTCCGAAGGGCTTTACCCTTCGTTAATGTATAACGCCCCCGTCCGACTGGTCATCCGGGCGGGCTTTCAGGGCTTCGCAATCCTTAATCCCACACATATCTTACATCATACTCCATCCCATACCTTTTAAGGATGGCCCGATATTCATCCTGAAAAGTGATTGTAGCGTGGTGTTCTTTTTGATTGGCAATATAGCTTATCACTCTGTCTATTTCTGATGGATTTACAGAAAAAGCACCGTAGCCCTGCCCGACTGCGTCATTCAGGCGGGCGTCCTGCCAATAAAAGTTTTGAAGGTAGTCCGCCTTTGTCTTAAACCACTTAGAAGAATGAGATTTTACCTCTTCAAGCAATTTCATTAATGCTATCTTTTTAGACAACATACACAGAATATGTACGTGGTCAGTATAACCGCCTATTTTTATTGGATGGCATTCCATGCGCTTGCATATTCCCCCGAGGTAAGCATGAAGTTCATCTTCTTCAGGAGGATGAATAAGGTGCTCACGATATTTGGTGCTAAATACAATATGCATATAATTCTTTACCAGTGAGTGACTGCGGCATAATAATTTATTTTTTTTAAAATTCGTTATATCTAATGTAGAGCTAATTTTCGAAGGGCTGCATCATTAGTTGAGAAATAAACGCCCTTTGTCAGTCTTCATTTCTACGAAGGGCTACACCCTTCGTTGGCATACAACGCCCCCGTCCGACTTGGTCATCCGGGCGGCCTTTCAGGGCTTGGATTCCTTTAAACGCTCAAATGTGCTCAGGCAATGCAAAAACGTAATCCAGGTAATTGCAGGTGCTGTGAAGTATCTCTAAATAATCATTAACCTTGGATTGATATTGCATCTTATAATCTTCGTGCATTTTCGATTGTACCAAGACTATCATGCGTTTTACCAACAATACCGTTTTATAATTGAAAGAGGTAAAGCATGTTTCAAAGCTCCTTTTTCCCATAGAAAACGGAATTTCAAGAACATGCGTGATGAGGTCGGCCTCCAGGCTCTTATTTTTACAAACTTTTGAGAACGCGGTAATTCGTTGGCCGCATTCCGCTAATAGGTGGGCTGTCTTTTCTTCTTCTGCGTATCCTTTGTATCTTTTCAGAAATAATACTTCGAGATCCTCTTTGGCCTCATCAAATAAATCCTGTTCGCCATATTCTTTTTCAAAATAAGTTACCAATAAATAATCATGAAAAGATTTGTCCTTTGCGGCAGCTTTTAATACTAATTTTTCTAATTCTTTTTTAGAGAGGCTGCTTATTTGTGATGAAATGGTTGTTGCTACTTTTGCCATATTTATTAATGATTTGGTATTTGGTGTGTCATCTAAACTTTCTAAACTAAAGCAATATATACCAAAAAGTAGTTCTAATTACTAAACGATTTTAGCACACGAAAATGTCTTGTGAAGTAATTCATATCTTTTAAAATTCATAAAAACCATTTTTCTTAAAGCCAGAGCATTTAAAAAGAGGATTCTCAAGGTAGTCAAGCCTTTTCATGATTTATACAGGTTGGCCCGCCCGCATCAATACTGCATGTTCTTTATGCCTGCTTAATAGCTGCGCCGGCGTCATGGAACCTGGATGGGTTGGATAGTTTTAAAATGCTAACACATTAAACAGGTAATTAAACAATTGCTTAATGCCTTTGGTCAGGAGACCAGACGGCGGCGTTTATTCATGGTTTGACTATCCGAAAGGACGGAACACCAACATGGGCTAAAGAGAAATTCCTGACAACATTATTTTGCTTGGTCCTAACCATTATAAAGAGTTTGACTTTGTCCGACTTTAAATAAAATTGCACGACATAAACCAAATTGAGTTTTTACTTAATAACAAACAATACAAAATAAATTTATCATCTTTAAAAGGAAATGAAATATTAATGACAGAGTGAAAATGATCTTTACTCGTTTTGCCTGGACGAGCCAACTTCTGATATTACCATTCGTATGCTGGGAAAAAATGCAAAAAAACCGGATAAAAAAATAAGTGCTGTTACATTAATGGGAAGCAGCCAAGAGATCAGTTGGAAACAGGAAGGCGACTTTTTAATTATTAAAAAGAATTTTAAAATGCCGGTAGTGGAAGTGCGGTGTCAGGATGCAAAATTGAATTAAAATAATCAGGGAAACCGGTGGTTTATACAAGGCCTGATTTTTTGTACATCAGCAATTAAACTGCACAAGGGACAAAATAGTGAATTTATTTTTTATTCTTTGAACCCCATTTCTTCCTGCTTTCGTGGTTTATATCCTCACTATTGCTATAGTTATCCCACGAACCGTATTCTTACACTAAATAAGCATCTGTCACCGTTAATACAGGGGATTGGCAGGATACAAGTGAGGGGTAAGTCCAGTATTTGCCGGACTTGCCCCGGACTTGATACGGCTGTGGTAGGGAGTATCCTACCTTTAAACAGGGAGTATCCATCTTTCAAAGCAGGAGCAAATAGGCGTTATTCATAATTTAAAAAACAAACAAACATG
>DATCES010000438.1:0-5313 GCA_036509935.1 Mucilaginibacter sp. | reverse complement strand
GGTTTTGCATATTGATACCAGTAACGGGCATATTTTAAATGACCCGGAGGCGATGCAGCTTTGGCACAGGGAATATGAAAAGGGGTGGGAAGTGAAGGTGTAGTTGTTCAGTTATTCCTCATAGTAATATACATTACTTCCCTTAATACCACCGAGCTTCACCATTGTTTTATTTTTTAAAATCTCAGGTAAGTTTACCAGTTCAGTATTATACAAATTATCAAACCAAATTAAATAAAAGCGCTTTTTAGCGTAAAACTTCTGTACATCAGCTTTAAAAAATTTGTGCGGTATTAATTCAGATGACATGCCGGTAAATAGATATACGGCCTCGTTCGCATCGGTATAAATGGGAATGCCCGGTTTAAAAAGGTTTTTATGCTGTTTAAGATAGACCACAAATTCCGATTTGTTCCAGTCGTCATCGCTGTAACCGGGTACGCCATAATCATTCTCGTCATCGTAACGCTGCCAGTCTGTTTGGTAGGATGCATATTCAAAAGCCACCATCAGGATTATAGCCACGCCTGACAGTGCATATTTTGATTTTGATTTTACACGGCGCAAAACATCGGGTACCCAGCTTGTACATGCGATAAGCAGTGGTATAAACATGGGTGCCAGCAAGCGGCTGTCGATGGTCTCGTACCGGGAAATACTTGCCGAAATAACAATAAAGAGGCCGTAAACTACCGCAAAAGCTATAATAATATTTTCATAGCTGGTTATGCGGCCTTTATACGCTTTCCTTAGCAAAACAACTATCAGCGCCATTAAAATTACAAAAGTGATCAATTCGGCAAAAGGGTAGGTGCTGTTACTTAAACAGCCCCAGTCGCAAATAACTGTTCCGAAATAGTGCATATTTTTGAACAGCGGCGTTATGGAGGGTTCACGGGTACCGGTAACGAATCCCGTATTGATACGGTTAAGGACCAGGTTTCCTACCAATAGTGATAACGATAATACCCCAAACAACACAATATGGCCCGATTTTTTACGGATGGGCAATTTATTATCCAGCAATAACATTAAACAACCCGTGCCAATAAGGGTAACCCCCGCGTAACGTGTAATACAGCTTATAGCAGCTATTAAGGCTACAAACGCCAGTGCTTTAGTGTTGTGGGTTTGCATATATCGCCGGTAAGTGATGATGAAAAGTAATATCTCGAATATAAACAGGGTTTCGGACCATAAATAAGTATATACCTCCAGCAAACCCGGACTTAATATAATGGCAACCAACATTATCCATTTATATATTTTTGAATGTGCAATAAATTTTTCCATGATCCAGCCGCTTGTGAAGATTACAGCAGCAAACAGTGTGGCATCGATCGTAGCCCCCGCCTTAATGGGGCCAATGCCCGAAATTAGCTGGATAACACCAAGGAAAAATGGATAAAAAACCGGAAAAAACACCAGCGGGGTTTTATTAAAAGTAAGCAATGAACCATGCGCCTGGATATTGGTTGCAGTACTGGCATACATTATAGAATCGGGGGAAAGACCGGCACCGCTGTACCTGGTATATAGGTATATGGTATAAAAGCCAATAAAGGCGGCTATTAATGAATCAATGTTTTTTAAATAGCGGGTCAGGTTCATTGACTTTTGCAACGGTTTTAAATGATATAAACGTTATTTATCAAGGTTGTAAGCATTGAAATGGTTTTAAATTTTTGATGCAACATTTACAGCTTTAATCAATCAAATCCAATACCCCGCTTAAAGGCTGGTCGCTTTCCACCAAAATCCCCTTAACACCGGCAGCAGCAGCGGCTTCCATGTCCCTTTCACGGTCGCCGATAAAGTATGATTTTGTCGGATCAACGTTATATTTTTCAATTCCCCGCAGCAATAAACCTGGCTTGGGCTTGCGGCAATCGCAATCGCCGGTAAAGTCGGGGTGGTGGGGGCAATAAAAAATATCAGTGAATTCAACACCATGCGCATGGTAAACATCTGTTAAAAGGCGGTGCATTTTGGCCAATTCATCTTCGGTGTACCAGCCTTTTGCAAGGCCGCCCTGGTTGGTAGCTACTATCAGCAGATAGCCACGATCCTGTAGCGTTTTAAGGGCTGCAAAGTTATTCAGAATATGAAAATCATCCAAAGAGCATACATAATCACCCATTTCCTGGTTCAATACCCCATCGCGGTCTAAAAAAACAGCTTTATTCCTGAAAGACATTTATGAATTGTTAAGGGTTAGGCTCAACCTAATTACTGGTAAAAACATAAGGCATATTATTAAATGCTCCTCCCACTATTTGTGAAATGGTAACCGAAGTAATATTGCCGTTACTGTCGTAATTGTTTTTTATAGAAGTAAATGAAAAAGTTCCGGTTATCATCTTTTTAACGGAGTCGACAGCAGAAATGCTCAACGTGCCCGAGCCGGGTGCAACCGTCCCCTGCGGCGTTAATACAAATACGCCGGATGAGTTTTTTTGAGCAGCATAATATGTGAATACATTATTTCTGGCCGAATCAGCATTAAAAGTGGTTAATGGAAAACCCGCAGTATTGATTGCACGGAATGTTTGTGTAACCGACATATCCACTTCTTTGTTTTTAGCTATCGCGGTGCAGGTAAACAACTTAGTCTTCGTAGCTGAATTATAAATAAGCGCAGCTTTTACGGTATCGGCATTCCATGTGGTATCGTTAATATAAGCAAACACTAGCGTATTTGACGTTGCTGTTGCTGATACTGTATCTTTCTTGCATTTTTGCAGTAATAAAATCGCCAATAATAAAGTAGCAATAAGTGAAATTTTCTTCATATATGTTTGTTTAGCAAAAGAACGACTTTTAGCTAACAATAATATAATAACTATTGGTTTTTTTACACAATTTAACAATTGCAAGTGGTGAGTAGCGGCTTGTTAATAGTAAAAACCGATTTTGCGCGTGAGGGATGAGTTGGTAACAGGCTGCATTCACTAGGCACCTCTCAATACTCAATACCCGCTACGCACCACCCTATTTAAAATAAGACATCGGTATATCCTTCCACATCCCATGGGCAAGATGACCAATGAGTAATTCATAAACAAGGTACAACGGCCAAAATATGTAGGTGATTAAAAGTATAATAAGGTTGTGATTATAATACCAGCTTATCATTAATGCGTATATCCCTAATAGAAGGTATAGGATACTTGAATCTCTGTTTTTCATTTTATTGTTTGTTAGGGCGGGGTTTATTGGCGATTATTTTTACGATGTTAAGCTAACATTTAATGTTAATAGTTCCAAATATAAAAAATACCCGCCTTCTGTTGGTTCTGCGGGGGGATGTTAATGTGTTAATAACAATTATTTAAAGCTACTTGTTTGTTGAGCATAATTATATATCTTGCCTCCTTGTTACAGGTTATTGAATTCTCAATAAAATTATAACAAGCTAAGCCAATTATTAAAACAAATTGCCCAAAAAAGGGTTAACTTAAAAAACAAAAACTTATCATGGCAACAACAAATGGTATTACTGCTTATTCAGTAAAAACAAAAACAAAAAATGTACCAATGATCAACCCGGTTATTGACATTAAATCAGGTAGGTACATTGCAATTGGGTCCGATGGTGCAGGCAATAAAATGGCTGCTATTATGGGAAAAGCCACCGCCGAAGAGCACATAAAGAATGGCAACGCAAAAAAAGGCACCGGTTGGTAGCGTTTTCAAGTCTGATGTCTTGAGTCTTAAGTCTGAAGTCCCGATTGTTCTTTTTTTCTTAAGACTCAAGATTTACAATGCAGCGAATTTATTTTCCCCAAACTAAGTACGCTATATTGCTGTTAATAAGCTACTTCTGTCCTGTTATTGTAATTAGCGCCATCAACATCCAGGTCTTGTATTTGCACTTTATAAGCCGCCGGGAGCAAGGCATTTTTTTTGGGGGGGGCTTCAAGGCTTACGAGTCTACGGAATTTGTACAGCCATAGAAATACTATTGACCATCGGACTTTCCCGATTGGAAGGATTTTTTTTACCCTGCCGGGGACGGGCCAGATAAAACGAAGTGCCATTTTTTTGTTACCTTAGCAGAAATTCAAGCCCGTTTGCTATACATACGGGCTTTCCGGCCGGGAATAGCACATTTAGCTCCAAGGCCATTTCACTTTAATACAAATATTTATGGCAAAGTCCCAGGCAACCTTCATGAAGAAGCAACTCGAAAAAAATAAGCAGAAAAGGAAAGAGGATAAAGAACAACGCAAGCTCGACCGTCAGCAAAACTCGGCAGGCGGTGATATGGAGCTTGCTTATGTTAATGAATTTGGTGAGATCGTTTCTACCCCGCCCGAAAATTTTAGCAGGCAACATAATTAAAGCTGCGTGTAACATGTTATATTTTTCGGTATGTAACAAAGCACAGGGTAATATGTTATTTAAACAACCTATTTCATTGCTGATAATCCCATTTATTTTTTTAAACCTTGTTTTTTCTGTAAACGGTTATTCACAAACAGCAAATAAAGCAGGGACCATCAAAAAATGTTTGATCGTATCCGATATTCATTTTGACCCTTTGTATGGCTCCCATAGCGATACTGCGCTAAAAAGAAAATTAGGAGGCGCATCCATCGAAGAATGGAAAAAATCTTTTGAAAGCTCTAAAGCGCAGATGGGCATAAACGCAACTTTATTATTTAAAGATGCTAACTATGGCATTTTACAGTCAGCTTTAAACAACATGCGGGCAAAGCTGCCCCATCCCGCTTTTATCATCATTGCCGGCGATTTTATATGGCATGGCGCAAAGCCGGCAGATTCGCTATTGAAAAAGAAAACCATCCTGTTTATAGCGCGGTTATTTAAAGAGCGTTTCCCCGGTGTTACTATCATCCCTGCGATGGGCAATAACGATACGTATGGCTCCGATTATGCACTGCAGGACCCCAAATTTTTAAATGATTTTGCCAACGCATGGTCGCCAAATCTTCCAAAAAGGGCAGGTGACGAATTAAAGGCGCATGGTTATTATACGTGTACAATTGGCAAATTGAAAATAATGGTACTCAACAGCGCTTTATTAAATTCGGGTACCAGCTATCCGCAAGCCGGTACCATATTAAACTGGTTGCAAACAAGTTTAGCCAAAACTGATGATAAAAATGTATGGCTGCTTACCCATATCCCCCCGGGTTTAAATGTATATAACAATTCTAATTTCTGGAATGTGGGCTATACCCAAACCTTTATAAATACGGTGGTAAAATATTCATCAAAAGTTAAACTCTGCATAGCAAGCCATACCCATTTTAATGATTTCAGGGTATTTTACAATGCAGCAAATTT
>DATCES010000437.1:0-7408 GCA_036509935.1 Mucilaginibacter sp. | reverse complement strand
ATTTTCCTCCGCAAGCTGGTGCCCGGCGGCAGCGAGCATAGTTTTGGGATACATGTAGCCAAACTGGCCGGGATGCCGCAAAAGGTGCTGAGCCGCGCCAACGAGATATTAAAAAAACTGGAAGCCGAACGTACAGGCGGGGAGCATATCAAAGAAAGCATCCGCAAAGTGCAAAAGCAGGCGGTGCAAATGCAAATGTTTTCCATTGACGACCCGGTCCTGGTGAAAATACGCGATACGCTCAACAACCTCGATGTAAATACCTTAACACCTGTTGAGGCATTGATGAAGCTGGACGAGATACAGCGGGTGATAAAAGGGTAGCAGCCCCTCTAAATCTCCCCTCCAAAGGAGTCCTTCGGACCGGTTGGGGAGACTTTTTAATTTTGTTTTCGAAATAAAAACCATCTTTAGTTTAGCGCTTTTAAAGTCTCCCCGCCAGTTGGCGGGGGAGATTTAGAGGGGGCTTGCAGCTTTATGTTAATATGTTAACAACATACCTGTAACCTTATCAGGGGTTTGAACGTATTTTTACTTAATGAAAAAAATACATTGCCTGTATTGTGTTTTATTGGTTTTCACCATCATTTTTTCTTCCTGCCACGCCAAAAAGGCGGTGTTAAGAGGTAAACCTGGTGAAATAGTAAAACCGGGAAACAATATTGCCGAAAAATACTCGGCTATATTAGGCATTGATGAAAGCGCTATCCAAAACGGGCGTTTATATGCTTTTGTAGACCAGTGGACGGGTACCCCATACAGGTTTGGCGGAGAGGATAAAAACGGTGTGGATTGTTCAGGATTAGCGCAGTTATTGGAACAGCAGGTTTTTGGGATCAGCATCCCGCGCTCAACCGGTGAGCAGATAAATGTTATCAAGCGTAAATACGAAGAAGAATTGGCAGAAGGGGACCTGGTGTTTTTTGATTACGACGGAAAGAAATTCAGCCATGTGGGCGTTTACCTGCAAAATGGGTACTATGTTCATGCCAGTTCGTCAAAAGGGGTAACCATTACCGCCCTGCACGACCCCTATACCTATAAATATTTTTCGCGATGTGGTTCGGTTATTGATGATCCAAATCCACCGCCGGGGAAATAATAAAAGTAATTTATTAACTTTGCCTTATCATGGCCGAAGGAAAAGAAAAATACGCTTTCTGGACAAAATACAAGAAGTTCGCCGGTACCGAGATAATGTTGTATATCATTATGATAGTGGGCATTATATTGGGTATAATAATTTTTAGCTGATCGTTTAGCATCAGCAATATCCTGCTAAATCCCGCTGCTATAATTCAGTTACTTAAATTGCAACAGGGCAGGATTAAATTTGTATTTTGATCAAATAAATATTAAAAATGATTAAAACATTTATACTACAAATTCTTTTTATGACTTTTGCGGAATACCATTTTTGATGAAATTAAATTTAAAACGCCCGCTTGCTTTTTTCGACCTTGAAACTACCGGGACTAATATTGGCGTTGATCGTATTGTTGAAATATCTGTTATAAAACTTTATCCGCCAGACGGCGGAAGTGAGGATGTTAAAACATGGAGGATAAACCCTGGTATGCCTATCCCATTAGAATCGTCGCTGGTGCATGGTATTTATGATGAGGATGTAAAAGACGAGCCGTTTTTTAAAGACATGGCGACCCAAATAGCAGCGTTTATTGGTGCAAGCGACCTCGCCGGCTATAATTCCAATAAATTTGATATACCAATGCTGATGGAGGAATTTTTAAGGGCCGATGTTTTATTTGACCTGGATAGCCGTCATTTTGTTGATGTGCAAAATATATTTCACCAGATGGAACAGCGCACATTAAAGGCTGCGTACCAGTTTTATTGCGATAAACAGATTGAGAATGCACATTCTGCCGAAGCAGATACCCGTGCTACCATGGAGGTTTTATTGGCGCAGGTTGCCCGGTATGAGCAAACTGAATGGGAAGATAAAAAAGGCAATAAATCAATCCCGGTAATAAACGATGTAGAAGCCCTCCATAAATTTACAAACCTTAACCGGCCGGTTGATTTTGCGGGGCGGATGATCTATAACGAAAAAGGGGAGGAAACCTTTAACTTTGGCAAGCATAAAGGCAAAACTGTTGAAGATGTGCTTAAAGCTGAACCCAGCTATTACTCATGGATGATGCAGGGCGATTTCCCCTTATATACCAAACGTAAATTAGGAGAAATAAATGCCCGTTGGAATGTAAAAAAGGCGGCGGAAAGACAGCCTAAGCCTTTAGCAGTAAAACCTTCGGAACCAATTGCGGCAGAAACACTGCCAAAGCCGGTAATACCAAAACCTGAAGGGCATGTTCTTGCGGAAACGCAATCAAAAGAAATACCAGTTAAAAAGGATTTTCACAAACCGAATTTGCAGCAAAACAACCACCATTCCAGACCGGAAAATAGACCTTTTATAAAGAAACATGACGGGCCTGCTTTGCCTGTAAATGATGATATGTTAAAACAACTTGCTGATAAATTTAAGAAAGGGCTGTAAGATTCCGTCCGCTAACCAGCGGACGAAATCCGAAATTAAATACCTTCGTTCAAAAAATCAATATTCCTCTTCAAGCCTTTAAATTTAGTTCTTTTTACTGCAGAGTTTCTGAATACTTTTTGAAACACATCTTCGGTAATATCTTCCCATTCTTTTTTGCTGATATCGAGCAGGCTGGGGAGCGGTGTAAATGCAGGCTCACTGTGCAATACCGAAAATTTGTTCCAGGGGCAAACATCCTGGCAAATATCGCAGCCAAACATCCAGTTGTCCATTTTACCTTTAAAATCGTCCGGGATCTCATTTTTAAGTTCAATAGTTAAATAGGATATGCAACGGCTGCCATCAACAATATATGGCGCTACAATGGCTTCCGTAGGGCAGGCATCAATGCATTTGGTACACGTCCCGCAGTGGTCGGCTGCGGGTTCTATGTCATATTCCAGTTCCAGGTCGGTGATAAGTTCTGCAAGGAAAAAAAAAGAGCCAAGTTGCTTGCTTATAAGGTTCGTGTTTTTGCCGATCCAGCCCAGGCCGGCTTTTTTTGCCCAGGCCTTGTCTAAAACCGGCGCCGAATCAACAAAAGCCCTGCCGTTTACTTCGCCTATCTTTTCGTTAATTACTTGTAATAGCTGTTTTAATTTGTCTTTAATAACCAGGTGGTAATCTGTCCCGTAGGCGTATTTTGAAATTTTGGGGCTTAAGGGGTCGGCCTGTTCTTTATCAGTAAAATAATTAAGCCCCAATGATATTACAGATTTAGCGCCATCAACCAGCAGGCGTGGATCAAGGCGTTTATCGAAATGGTTTTCCATGTATTGCATTTCGCCATGCATGCCTTTTTTTAGCCATACTTCCAGCCTGGGGGCTTCTTCCTCTAAAAATTCCGCTTTGGAAATGCCGCAAAACATAAAGCCAAGTTTTTTAGCTTCGTTTTTAATTAAAGAACTAAACCCCGCCTTGTTTTGCAGCATTTATGCGATATTATTTCTGGTCAAAAAAACCAACCTGCCGTAAAAAAGCAACCTGGTCAAAATAATCGGCCTCTTTTATTATTTTATCATTTTTAATGGTAAAAATGGCGCAATAATTAAGCGTATATTTTTTATCCTTCATATAGGCAGGCGTATTGCCTTCGGGATTTGACAGGGTGCCGCCTGCGGTATATTCAACCACTATATTTTCGCCGGCATTAATAAGGCGCGTAATATTATAGGTAAGATCAGGTGTTGATGCGAAATACCGGTTATAGGCTTCATTTATACCCGCAGGCCCTGTTTTAGCGCCATTCCAGTTTGGCGAATATACCTTGGCGCTGTCTGAATAACCGGCGGCCAAAGCTTTTACATCATGGGCAATCAACGCCTTAAAATGATCACCTATCAGTTTTGAAGATTGGCAGTAACCTGTCGTTACAGCCAACATCCCAATCAGAAACACAATTGGAGGGGCATTTTTTATTTTCATAGTTAAATGGAATAAGTATGGTGCAAAAATAAATATTTACACGCCCAACAAGGGCGAAACTTTTCTGACTTTCCGGACTCACCTTACCTCAATATCCTTCTTTTCCTTAATATCCGCCGATGAACTGCCAATCATTAGCCGTACAGGCTCCTTCTCAACCACAAAGTTTTTCTTAGCTGCATCCCAATAGGCAAGCGATGTTGCGGGCAAGTTTATGTAAACCGTTTTTGTTTCTCCGGGATTGAGTGTTATCCGTTTAAAGCCTTTTAGCTCTTCTTCCGGCCTTTCAACTTTTGATTTCAGGTGTTTTACATACAATTGTACTACGTCATCCCCGGCACGGCCGCCGGTATTTTTTACATCAACGCTTATGGTTACATCTCCGTTTTTATCTATTTTATCAGCGCTGGTTTTTAAATTGCTGTATTGAAAGGTGGTATAGCTTAAACCGAATCCGAAGGGATAAAGGGGCTTGCCTTTAAAGTACATATAGGTGCGGCCGTCCCTGATGTTATAATCCATCATTGGTGGTAGCTGCGCTAACGAATCGGGCCAGGTTTGCACCAGTTTGCCGCCGGGGTTTATATCCCCAAACAGGGCATCAGCCAAAGCATTTCCTTGTTCCTGGCTGCAATGGGTAATATGGATAATTGCCGGAATGTTGGCTTGCTCCCAATTAATTGCATAAGGGAAGCTGCTTACCATCACTAAAACAATATTCCGGTTTACCTTATAAAGGTTTTTGATCAGTACTTCCTGTGCGCTATCCAATGATATACTTTTGCGGTCAACTGCCTCGCGGCCTTCGCTTGGGCCGTCAACCTTTTTCCACCCTAAATTTCCGGTTGGGTTATTGCCAACGCAAACAATAACAGTTTCGGCGCTTTTGGCCATGGCAACTGCCAGGTCTGCATTTGTGGTGTGGCTTAGCGCTACGCCGGCGCCAACCTTGTTTTTAATCCCTTCCAGAACACTTACACTATAAGCCGGTGAACCGCTATACCAATCCTGCAAAACCTCGGCGGAGCGCGGGCCAACAACAGCAATCGAACGTATCTTATTTTTATCAAGCGGCAATAAACCATTGTCATTTTTTAAAAGTACAATTGATTTCTGAGTGATCAACCGGGCAAAATCCCTGTTTGCCTGCGACAGCCAGGGTTCGGGGTTTGCGCCGATAACGGAATAAGGCACCATTGCCGGCGGATCAAGCTGCCCCAGTTTTATCATCACCCGGAAAACACCGCGCAATACCTGGTCAATATCAGTTTCGGCAATCAGCTTTTCCTTTAAGGCTTCCATTGTGCCGGCTTTGTAGTTGTCTAAAAATTGGTTTATTCCGGCTTTTATACACCCTGCGGCGGCTTCGGCAGGGGTTTTATAATAATGATCTGCGGTTACCAGCAACCGGTACGCGCCGCCGTCCGTACAGATAATCCCGTTTTGCCCCCATTCATCAACCGTGATGTTTTTTAGCATCGGGCTTGCGGCCTGCGGAATGCCGTTCACTTTATTGTACGATGCCATATACGCCCTTGAGCCGCCTTGTTCAATACCCATACGGAACGGAACCGAATAATATTCACGGAAAAGCCTTTCATCAAAATCGGATGAACTGCTATCCCGGCCATTTTCGTTGCTATTGGCCAAAAAATGCTTCATCAAGGATGCGGTTGTCCAATATTTAGGATCATTGCCCTGTAAACCCTTAACGTAGGCTACGACCATGGTGCCGTTAAAAAAGGGGTCTTCGCCATAACATTCTTCGGTACGGCCCCAACGGGGATCACGGGCCAGGTCAGCATTCGGCGCCCGTACAACTAAGCCGCCTTTACGGTATTTTTCGCTTTGAAACATATACCGGGTTTCAAAGGCTTCAATAGCAGCTGCTTGCTGCAACAGGCCGGGGTCCCAGGTTTCGGCCATGCCAATTGATTGCGGGAATATAGTGGTTGGCACGGGCGTTTTACGCCCCCAGTTGCCGGGCAGCCCCATCGCTAATCCGTGCAGGCCTTCCACATGGCCCGTCCCTTTAACACCCAAACGCACAATTGTTGGGTTAGTGCCCAGGCAATTCACCTTTTCGTCAAGCGTCATTAACGAAAGTAAATTGCTGACCCTGGCTTCCGCCGGCAAAGCAGGGTCTTGAAACGGGTATTTATATTGGGCAAAAGCTACGCGTGTTATCAGTAATAAACTTAAGCTCAATAAAAGCTTTAAACTGTTAAAACGCAAATTGTTTTTTATCATGATGGGATAAATTTATGGTTTGTATCCAAAAATAAGTAAACTTAACAGAATCTCCTTAATGTTAAATCTCTAACGCGCATAATTCCCGCTGTGAACAATGAACTATTAACCTTGAACTAAAATACCTATCTTCGCAACCCGAAGTTATATAATAATGAAATTATTAGAAGGAAAAACCGCGTTGATCACCGGCGCGTCAAAAGGGATAGGCCGCAAGATAGCCGAGAAATTCGCAGAACACGGCGCCAATGTGGCTTTTACCTATTTATCATCGGTTGAAAAAGGGCAGGCCCTTGAGCAGGAACTGCAAAAGTTTGGGACAAAAGTAAAAGGTTACCGCTCTGATGCCTCTAAATTTGATGAAGCGGAAAAACTGATCAATGCTATTGTAGCAGATTTTGGTACTTTACAAATAGTGGTAAACAACGCCGGCATCACCAAGGATAGCTTATTAATGCGCATGACAGAAGAAAGCTGGGACGAGGTTTTAGATGTAAACCTGAAATCAATTTTCAACATAACGAAAGCCGCATCAAAAATAATGATGAAGAACCGCTATGGTGTATTTATCAATATGAGCTCGGTGGTTGGTATGCAGGGCAATGCCGGCCAGGCCAATTATGCGGCATCAAAGGCAGGTATTATTGGTTTTTCAAAATCAATAGCTAAAGAGTTGGGCTCGCGTAACATCCGTACCAACGTGGTAGCCCCCGGCTTCATAAAAACCGAAATGACCGAAATACTCGACCCTAAAGTAGTTGAAGGCTGGGCGCAGGCCATCCCGTTAAAGCGTGGCGGCGAAGCCGAAGATGTGGCCAATTGCTGTGTTTTCCTGGCATCAGATATGGCATCTTACATAACAGGGCAGGTGATCCCTGTGGATGGGGGGATGCTGTAAGCCCCCTCTCCATAGGAGTCCTTTCGGACTAAATCTCCCCTCACAAAGGATCCCTTCGGACCAGTAGGTGAGCCTTTAAAAACTAAGGAACTATTTTTATCTAAGGACAAAATTAAAAGTCCTCCCAACTGGGGAGGATATAGGTGGGGCTTAATAAAACTTTTGCTTACCATCTCACAATAATTTCGCATTTTGCAAGTCATCGTAATGCGTATGTGCAATACGTAAATAACTATGCAATTTCTATTTTCAATTACCTGGGGAACGGTTTC
>DATCES010000436.1:0-5287 GCA_036509935.1 Mucilaginibacter sp. | reverse complement strand
GAGCTAAATTTTACAGACGATATTATCAGCAACGCCTGCATCACCAATGGCGGAAAAATTATTTCCCAAATCATTAACAAAAATTTTAATCATGCAAACATTACTTGATTTCATTCAGAATAATATTGAACTATTTTATGTAGTGATCCTGTCAGTTTTTTTAGGCATAGAAGTAATCTCAAGGGTCCCATCGGTTTTACATACGCCCTTAATGAGCGGCGCCAACGCCATTCACGGTGTAATTATAATCGGGTCAATAATCGTAATGGGAGAGGCTTCCCCTGATAACTATCTGGTTTTGACCTTGGGTTTTATCGCCGTAATTGTTGGTACCTTAAATGTAGTTGGCGGCTTTGTAGTGACCGACCGAATGCTGGAAATGTTTAAAACAGGCAAAAAAGGGGCCTCTAAACAAATAAAAGAAAATTAATATGCAAACAAATATTTTATCTATCTGCTACCTTATTGGCTCTGTTTCATTTATTATCGGGTTAAAAATGCTGTCAAATCCGGCAACTGCACGCCGGGGGAACCTGGTGTCGGCGGCAGGAATGGGGATCGCAATTTTTGGCACACTTTTTCTTTACCAGCCGGCCGGCACTCAATTTAATAATTACGGTTGGATAGTAGGTGCTATGATTATCGGAACACTTATCGGCGCAATTTCCGCGCGCAAGGTAAAAATGACCGCAATGCCGGAGATGGTCAGCATATTTAACGGGATGGGCGGCTTATGTGCCGCGCTAATTTCAATCGTTGAATTTGGCCGGATTGCACAGGACAATGCAGACATGCATGTATTATCCATATTGGCAGGGATGATTATAGGCAGTGTTTCTTTTGCAGGCAGTATGATTGCTTATGGGAAACTCAGCGGAAAAATAAAAGACCATGCATTCCCGGGGCAACATATTTTTAACCTTGTGGTATTGTTTGTTATAGTGCTGCTTGGCGCTTTAATCATCCTCGGAGATAACGCTTCGTCCATTTTTATTTTCGGCGGCATCCTCATTTTGTCGTTATCCTATGGTGTTTTGTTTGTATTGCCCATTGGCGGGGCAGACATGCCCGTAGTTATTTCTTTATTAAACTCCTTTACCGGTATTGCAACGGCATGCGCAGGTTTTTTGTACAATAACCCGGTGATGCTTACGGGAGGGATACTGGTAGGATCAGCCGGCGCCATCCTTACAATCCTGATGTGCAAGGCTATGAACCGCTCATTAAAAAATGTGCTGATCGGATCGTTCGGGGGGGCTAAGGCTGCTTCCGGCGCGGCTGTAGGCGAACAGGGCAATTACAGGGAGATAAGTTTGAGCGATGCGGCAATGGTAATGGCGTATGCCCATAAAGTCATTATCGTCCCCGGCTACGGCCTTGCGGTGGCACAGGCGCAGCATACCTGCCACGAACTGGAAAAATCATTGCGGAAAAATGGTGTTGAAGTGAAATACGCCATTCACCCCGTTGCCGGGCGTATGCCGGGGCACATGAACGTATTGCTTGCTGAAGCGGATGTATCTTATGATGATTTGCTTGAATTGGAACCGGCAAACGAAGAATTCGGCAGCGCTGACGTTGTACTTATTCTTGGCGCAAACGACGTGGTGAACCCCGCTGCCGAGAATGACCCTTCGAGCCCGATTTATGGCATGCCCGTACTACAGGTATGGAAGGCAAAAACGGTTATCATAAACAAACGCAGTATGCGGCCAGGATATGCAGGCATTGACAATCAACTTTTTTTTCAGCCAAATTCTTCTATGCTTTTTGGGGATGCAAAGGACGTTTTGCAGCAATTAATTAACCAGGTAAAAGATATTTAACCAAATCGGTTACTGTTGGCGCTGCCGGGATCTCCTGTATTATAAATTTATTTAATCGTTATGGTAAAGGAATTAACAACAGACAGCACCGGTAAAATATTAAGCGGCCTGCTGGAAGATATCCGGTCTAAATCAGCAATGACCATGGGTTATCCCGTATCCAGGGATTTTGATTATAGTGAACTGTTGCCCTTCCTGAACTATCCATTGAATAATGTGGGCGATCCTTTTATACCCTCTACCTACACGGTAGGATCCAGGGAACTGGAGAAAGAAGTGATCGCCTTCTTTTCCAGGTTATTCAGATCGGAAGAAGATAATTGGTGGGGATATGTCACCAACGGCGGATCAGAAGGTAACCTGTATGGTTTATACCTCGCCAGGGAACTGTACCCAAAAGCTATTGTTTATTATTCGGAGGCCACCCATTACAGCGTACAAAAAAACCTGCACCTGCTGAACATGCCAAATATCGCAATAAGGTCGCAAGCGAATGGGGAGATAGATTACGATGACCTGGAAAAAACGATCAGTATAAACCGGCAAATGCCGGTTATAATTTTGGCTAATATTGGCACCACCATGACAGAAGCGCGGGATGACGTAGGGAAAATGAAAGCTATATTTAAAAGCCTGGCTATTCAGCATCATTATATTCATGTGGATGGGGCCTTATCTGGTAGTTATGCCGCTTTTATTGAGCCCCGGCCGGCTTTTGATTTTGCAGATGGCGCGGACAGCATCGCAATAAGCGGGCACAAGTTTTTAGGATCGCCAATACCCTGCGGGTTGGTAATTGCAAAAAAAAGCCATCGTGACCGTATTGCGAGGTCAATAGATTATATCGGGTCACTTGATACAACCATTTCAGGCTCCCGGAATGGGCATACGCCCTTGTTCCTTTGGTACACCATCACAAAATTAGGTTTGGAGGGGTTAAAACAAAGGACACAATCATGCCTTGATGTGGCCGCTTATGCAGAGGCCGCTTTAAGGAAGGTTGAACCGGCCGTGTGGCGAAATCCATCTGCACTCACAGTTAATATCCCCAAACCGGCGGACACCCTTGTTAAAAAATGGCAGTTAGCTTCCGGAAACAATTGGGCGCATATTATTTGTATGCCCGGGATGCATAAAGAACAAATTGATGCATTTGTAAAAGATTTGAAAGAAGTAAAAGCAGGGCTTATGCTTGAAATTGATTGAAAAACGGTAGCCTGAAAACAAATGCCCGTTTCGTCGGTTAAAACTATCGTTCTGTCTATGCTTTCAGGCAATCCATCTAATGCGTTTTTAAATGGTTTTTATAAAATGTTTATTTGATAAACATTTTTATAAAAATTAAATACAGTCAACTTTTATGCTTTTTAACAAAAACCTAACAATTACGGCATCCTTAATCGGCGCGATGGCATTAAGTATTGCCGCCTCGATGCCACAGCAGCCCGCGCCGCCAAAACTGGTAAACCTGAAAGTGTTCCCAAAGAATATCCCATACCGCGTATTGGACCATACGATGGACATCTGGTCGGCTTCATTAGGGGTACGGTGTAATTTTTGCCATGTTAGGGATTCGCAAACCAACAAAATGGATTTTGCCAACGATGCAAAGCCTGAGAAAAAAATGGCGCGTGAAATGTACCGGATGACGGCAAAAATAAACACCAAATATTTTAAAGGGACAAAGGATTCGCTTGGGATGGTGTTAACAACCGGTGTAAACTGCTATTCGTGCCATAAAGGCGAATCACATCCCAAAGTTAAGTTACCTGAAGAACACAGAGGGCCGGGCGGACCACAGCCGGGCGGACAAGGCGGCCCCCCGCAAGGTGGGCCTCCACAAGGCGGACCTCCACAAGGTGGGCCTCAGCGCCAATAACATCATTTTTTTGAGTTTGACACTTTTTTGGATAAGTAATTGATATGCATTGACATTGATTAGCTTATCGCGTTAGTTTAATAGTTAAAGTATTTCAAAAATTTCAGCTATGAACGATAAACTATCAACCATGAACTTCCCCAAGCACGTTCACCACATGCTCCACCTGGTCCGGGTGCACATCCAAATGCAATACAAAGCGGATACGGTTTGGGCCTGTTGAAAGGGCTTTTATGCCATGTACGACAAGTTTTTCAAGTACTGTACTTGCCGGTTCAACGGTATCAAATACTACCAGGTTAGTATCTGCCGGAAGCACATTGCTTACCCATGTGCATTTTGCCAGCGCTCCGGCCAGAATCACGGCATGTGCATGGTCAATACTTAGCCTCTCAACATGATGGTCGAGCGCATAAATCCCGGCAGCGGCCAAAAAACCTGCCTGGCGCATACCGCCGCCAAAGACTTTACGTACACGGCGCGCAAATTTTATAGTGTCTTTACCTGCTAAAAAAACCGACCCAACAGGTGCGCCCAAACCTTTTGACAGGCAAACGGAAATACCATCGAAATATTTGCCGTAATCTTCGGCCTTATCCCCCGTTTTTGTTAACGCGTTAAAAATACGGGCGCCGTCCAGGTGAAGTTTTAAACCCCTTGCTTTACATAAAGCGGCTATCGGTTTAATTTGTTCAAGCGTATAGCAACTGCCCCCACCACGGTTTACCGTGTTTTCCAGCACCACCAGGCTGGTTCGCGGGTAATGGTCATTAATAGCATTAATTTCGGGTTCAATCATTCCGGCCGTAAGTATCCCCCGGTCGCCGTTCAATAAACGGGCCGATACCGATGAATTAAAAGCAATCCCACCACCCTCGTATCGGTAAACATGGGCTGTTTGGTCCGCGATAAGCTCATCCAGGGGCTGGGTAAAACATTTAATGCCTATCTGGTTTGTCATGGTGCCTGATGGGCAAAATACCCCTGCCCCCATACCAAAAATGTTTGCGGCCTTTTGCTCCAGTTCGTTAATGGTTTCATCCTCCCCAAAAACATCATCCCCAACTTTAGCGCTAAACATCGCGTCAAGCATCCCCGGGGTTGGTTTGGTAACGGTATCGCTGCGTAAGTCAACAATAATCATATTAAATGTGTTAAAAATGCGTTATTTGTATTTTATTAATTATGCGCTCAATTTTAATCATTTTATTTTTTATGCTGATGATTGTATCAGCAAAATTATATGCACAAAAATGGCTGCCAGGCCGTTTTACCGATGTAAAGGGAAATGTCGAAAACGGGTTTATCCATCTTAACCCATCAGGACGGGGGCCAATAAAGAACGAAGGTTTTATTGAATTTAAAGAGGACAAAAAATCTGCCCCTTTTAAATTAAGCGCCAGTGACCTGCGGTCGTTTGTAGTTGGGAAAGACAGTTTTGTAGTGGCCCATGCCCCCGGCAACGAAACCTGGACAGGGAATGAGTTTGACTTTGTAAAGGTAGTACTGGATGAAGACGTTAAACTTTATGCGGCAGGCGGTATAAAAGGCGGTGGCGGCCAGGGTTTTGGTTTTGAACCTG
>DATCES010000435.1:0-7547 GCA_036509935.1 Mucilaginibacter sp. | reverse complement strand
GGTGTTTAATCTCGAATTTCAGCAGGTCGCCCATCATACTTTGTATCTGTTGTATTCGGGGGTCGCAAAACTCAACTACCTTGCCGCAGTCAATGCAAATAATATGATCATGCTGCTTATATCCGTATGATTTTTCAAACTGGGCCATGTTTTTACCAAACTGATGCTTGGTAACCAGGTCGCACGATACCAGCAATTCTAACGTGTTATAAACGGTAGCCCGGCTAACACGGTATTTTTTATTTTTCATGTGGATGTATAAGGATTCCACATCGAAATGATCGCTTCTTGAGTAAATTTCTTCGAGTATTGCAAAACGCTCGGGGGTTCTTCTGAGGTTTTTATTTTCGAGATAAGCCTCGAAAATTTTTTTAACCATTGCTATGGCTTCCTGTTGGGGCATGGTACTTTATTAAAGATCAAAGTTATTAATAATTAGTTTATAGTTGATTAAGTTTATTGGGTTGATTAGGTTAAGATACCGATTTATAGGTTATTGATTAATAAACCCCACTCACCTAATCAACCATTCACCTGATTAACCAATTAAGACACCTTCTCTGCCACTGAATCAAACCTGTTAACCCCTGTAACGCCTTTTACCGTTTTTAATCGTTTTATCAGGTTATCCAGGTGTTCGGTATCGTTTACATACACCATTATCGACCCTTCAAAAATCCCGTTATCGCTATCAACAGTAATTGAGCGCATATTTACTTTAAAATCGTTGGATATTACCGTAGTTAATTTATTAATCAGCCCTACATCATCAATGCCGGTAATGCGTAAGCCTGTTAAAAATGCCAGTTCCTGTTGATTTGTCCATCTGGCCTTTACAATACGGTAGCCATAACTGCTCATCAGTTTGGCAGCATTGGGGCAATTGGTACGGTGTATTTTTATACCATCGCCAACGGTAACAAAGCCAAAAACATCATCGCCGGGGATAGGGTTGCAGCAAGCGGCTAATTTATAGTCAATTTTTTGCATATCCTCGCCTATCAGCAGCATCTCGCTGTCTTTAGCTTTTAAATTCCGCATCAGGCTTTGCACCTGTTCGGCTTCTATCCTGTCCTGCGGCTTATTTTCAATTACTTTTTCCGATGCCTGGTACTCTTTCAGGTCCTTCATGTCAATAATGCCCTGGGCAACATTAAAAAAAAGGTCCTGGGTGGATTGCAGTTTAAAGTAATAGCTCAGTTTATGGATATTTTCGGAATTGTAAGTGATCTTCAGCGATTTCATCTTGCGCTCAAGTATCTCCTTGCCATCCTCGGCAATTTTGCGCTTTTCTTCTTTTAACGCCGATTTTATTTTGGCTTTTGCTTTGGCGGTTACAACAATGTTCAGCCAGTCCTCTTTCGGGATTTGCTTGCCTGATGTAATAATCTCCACCTGGTCGCCATTCTGAAGCTTATGGTTCAAAGGGACCAGTTTATGGTTAACCTTTGCGCCTATGCAGCTTGCACCCACATCGGTATGAATTTCAAATGCAAAGTCGAGCGCGGTGGCATTCAGGGGCAGTTGAATAAGGGCGCCTTTGGGGGTAAAAATAAAAATCTCGTCCGAAAACAGGTTCATTTTAAAATCATCCAGGAAATCAAGCGCGTTGGAATCCGGGTTTTTAAGCATCTCCCGTACCTTCTGCACCCATTGGTCAAGCCCGCTGTCGGTTGATGATTCTTTATATTTCCAGTGTGCGGCAAAACCTTTTTCAGCAATTTCATTCATCCGTTTGGTCCGTATCTGCACCTCAACCCATTGCCCCCTGGGGCCCATCACGGTGGTGTGCAGCGATTCGTAACCATTTGCTTTAGGCGATGATATCCAGTCGCGCAACCTGTCGGGGTTTGGGCGGTAAAGGTCGGTGACTATTGAATAGGCCTTCCAGCAATCGGCTTTTTCGTGCTCCGGGGCGCTATCTAATATAATCCTGATAGCAAACAGGTCATAAACCTCTTCAAACGGGATGGCCTTTTTCTTCATCTTATTCCAGATGGAATGGATTGATTTCGGCCTGCCAAATAAATCGGCAACCAAGCCCTGGCCTTCCAGCACTTTTTTTACCGGTTCAATAAAATCCCTGATAAATTTCTCGCGCTCGGCTTTCTTTTCATTGAGTTTACCTTTTATCAACTGGTAGGTTTCCCTTTCCATGTACTTCATAGAAAGGTCCTCCAGTTCGGATTTGATGGCATATAAACCCAAACGGTGCGCCAGCGGGGCGTACAAATAAACCGTTTCTGATGATAGTTTTAGCTGCTTATCGCGCGGCATAAACTCCATTGTACGCATATTATGCAAACGGTCGGCCAGTTTTATCAGTATCACCCTTACATCATCGGCAAGGGTAAGCAGCATTTTGCGGAAGTTTTCGGCTTGCAAAGAACTGTTTGTGTCAAAAACGCCTGATATTTTAGTTAAGCCGTCAATAATCATGACCACTTTTTTACCAAATTCCCTTTCAATATCCTCAAGGGTCACGTTGGTATCTTCAACAACATCATGCAACAATGCGCAAACTATCGAGGTGGGGCCCAAACCAATTTCTTCAGCCGCAATTTGGGCCACAGCAATCGGGTGGTAAATATAAGGCTCGCCAGATTTGCGGCGCATATCTTTATGGCTTTCCAATGCCATATCAAATGCTTTGCGTATCATACGCTTATCACCTTTTTGCAAGGTTGATTTACAAGCGCGCAGCAATGCCCGGTATCTTTTTAATATCTCATTCTTCTCCGCTTCCAGGTCAATCACTAATTCTTTCATTACTGAGTATTAAGTTATATGTATCATAAACTTGCAATAAAAATTATAATTGCAGGTAAATATTAAATACCAAAAAAAATGCGTTAATTTTGTATTACGTAAAATTATGAAATTTATTGGTTTCCTGCTGTTGTTTTGTTGTGTATCGGGAATATTAAAAGCCCAGCCAGAAAAGCCTGCACTTATGCCTGCGCCTTTAATTCTGGGCAAAAACGATACCATAAAAACTTACCTAACAATTGATAGTGGCCAGATGATCCCATGGATAGTACTGGAAGACATCAGGATATTTGATACCCGCATATTTAAAAGCCAGGCAGATATTGACCAGTACCGCCGTTTAAGATATAACGTAATGAAAGTATTGCCTTATGCCCGTTTTGCGGGACAAAGGTACCGCCAGTTGCAACGCGACCTTGCCTTAACAGGCAACCGCCATAAGCAAAAGGAATTAATAAATACCTGTGAAACAGAAATTAAAGGTTTATTTAATAAAGAAATCAAGGATCTGACAATTAGTCAGGGTGAAGTATTGATAAAATTAATAGACAGGGAAACCGGATATACGAGTTTTACTATGGTAAAAGAACTGAAAGGTGGATTTAATGCCTTTATCCTCCAGTCTGTTGCCCGGTTATTTGGTCATGATTTAAAAGAAATCTACGACCCTGATGAACAAAGGGATATAGAAACTATTTTGCAACAGGCGGGTTACAGTTCGTCTAATTATTAATGATGATTGACAACAACATCTACCGGTTTAATGTTCAAAAATTAAACGGTGAGGAAATAAGCTTGTCGGCATATAAAGATAAAGTTCTTTTAATAGTAAATACCGCCTCCCAATGCGGATTTACCCCACAATTAAAAGAAATGGTGGATTTAAAAAACGGATTTGAAGGAAAAGATTTTGAAATCCTTGCATTTCCATCAAATGATTTTGGCGGGCAGGAACCCCTTGAAGGCAGCGAGTTAGCGGCTTTTTGGGAAATACAAAGGGTTAATTTCCCTGTTTTTGAAAAGATAAGGGTACGGGGGCCATACGCGAATCCCTTATATAAATTTTTTGCTGATAAAAAGGAAAATGGCAAGCTTAATTCTGTCCCCAGGTGGAATTTTCATAAATTTTTAATCAGCAGATCAGGTTTGGTCACCGATTTTTACTACCCTTTTACAAAACCATTGTCATCAAAGATCAGGAAACGGATAAACCGTTTATTAAGCGCTGATAAATAATTGAGGTTTTTATGATAAAACTGGACATATTAGTTTTACCTGTACACCCGGACGATGCCGAACTTGGCTGCGCCGGCACCCTATTAAAACATATAGCTAATGGTAAAAAAGTGGGTATAGCCGACCTTACCCGCGGCGAATTAGGCACACGGGGCTCGGCGGAAATAAGGGAACAGGAGGCTACCGGAGCGGCTGGTATCCTGGGACTGGCGGTAAGGGAAAATATAGGTATCCCTGATGGCTTTTTTCAGAACACACCCGAATACCAGTTAAAAGTTATTGAAGCAATACGCAAATACCGTCCCGAAATTGTAATTACCAACGCCTATCATGACAGGCACCCGGATCATGGCAGGGCAAGTGACCTGGTTGAAACCTCGGCATTTTTATCAGGGCTTAGAAAGGTGGAAACTTATTTTAACGGCGAATTGCAACTAGAATGGCATCCCGGTTTGGTATTACATTTTATACAGGATAATTATATTAAGCCTGACATATTAATTGATGTTACCGAACATTGGGATAAAAAAATTGAGAGCGTACTTGCTTACAGGTCACAATTCCATAATCCCGGCTGGCAGGATGAACCGCAGACCTATATATCATCACCAGAGTTTATACAAGTAGTTGAAGCAAGGGCCAGGGAATTCGGGAAAAGCATCCGGGTAAAATATGCTGAAGGGTTTACATCAAAGAAGATTTTGGGGGTGGATAGTTTGTTTGATTTGTTGTAAGGTTAGAGATTGGAGGTTAGAGGTTAGAGGGTAGAGATTGGAAAAAAGTGAAGGCTGCATTAATCTAATCACTGTGCGCCTGCCTGCTTTCGCAAATAAGCTATATATCCGTTTATCATTCGCATGCATTCCTCACAATCCTGTTTTAAAGCTTCAAGTACTTGTTCGTCAATATAATGATTATCAAAAGCTATAAAAAGATGATCGATTGTTTCAGCAGCAGATCCTCTGGCATTAACTAAAAATTTAGAAGCATCGATATAATGAAACCTACCGTGTCCTTCAGCAATATTGTTTCCTATAGACCTTGAGGATCGAATAATTTGGTCAGTTAGCCGATATTTTTCTTCATTTGGGAATGATTTGACTATTTCGGTAATGATATTTCTCAATATCCGGGATTTTTTCCAAACCTCCAGATCAGTAAAAGCTCCCATAATTTGATAAGGTTACAAAATATAAATCACAAAATCGTTGGAAATAATAATCGCTAACTATCAGCCTCTATTCTCCGCTTCAAACAACTAATCTCTAAACTCTAATCTCCAACCTCTAAGCACGCACATACTCAAACCTATTATTCTCATTGCTTCTTTCCCGTTTCAGCTTATTTTCATTAGCAAGCTTTAATAATATCCCCGATAACTCAGATGTTTTAAAATCCGAATCAAAATTGTCTTTACAGTAATTTGCTATGGCTGATATTGAACGTACAGTATCGAAAAAATCAGTTGATAAAAGCTGGTTTAAAACTTTAGTGGCGCCTGGTTTTTTTGCCCCCCTTACCGAAGAATAATTTCCTTCGTCATTACCCCTTTGCTTGTAACCCTTCTTAATAAACGTTTCGGCCCCATCGCCCTCTGCCTTCTCCAATTCTATCAGTATGTCTAATAGCCTGTCAACCACCCTTACCTGTACCGCTTCGGACTTGAAGGAATTAACAACTTCTGAAAGCTCCACCAGTTGTTTTTTTAATTTCTCGATATGCTTGCTCATGATAATTACCAGCTTATAATTATTTATCTTTTCTATCCAAATTTAGCACGGATAATAATTAAAAATATTGCCTGTATTGGTGAAAAAATAGTATATATTAACGCATGGGCGCTTAAACAGGATTATTACGGCATTTATCAGGCTGATAAGCATGAAAAACAACCGATTTGCATGTACAACAGGATTTTGTATTAAACGTTTTACACTTATTAAAAGTTTGCAGAAATATTTTCCAGTATTGTAAGCCCTTCGTCAATATGTTTTTGGTCAATAATAAGCGCCGGCCTGAAACGGATGCTTCGTTCGCCGCAACCCAGGAACATAACATTATTTTCCATACCCGATTTAATAAACTTGTCCCTGGTGGCTTTATTCGGAAAATCAAACGCGGTTAGCAAGCCTTTGCCCCGTACATTACTGATCACAGGGAGCTTTTCCGAGATGTTTATTAATTGATTTTGCAGATATTCGCCCACTTGGGCCGCGTTATCACATAAATTGTCTTCTTCAATAATTTCCATTATTTTGGTTGAGCGTACCATATCAACCAAACTACCGCCCCAGGTGGAGTTTATACGCGAAGAAACGTTAAATACATTATTTTCAACCTCATCAACCCTTTTCCCGGCCAGTATGCCGCATACCTGCATTTTTTTACCGAAAGCTAATATGTCGGGCCGCGCATTTTCGCCAAAATGTTCATGGCACCAAAATTTCCCCGTAAGGCCAACGCCGGTTTGCACTTCATCATATATCAGCAATGCCTCATTTTCATCAGCCAATACCCTTACCTGTTCCAAAAACTCTTGCCGTACGTGGTTATCGCCACCCTCTGATTGTACCGGCTCAATAATGATAGCACAAACATCATCCTTATTTTCCCGAAAAGCTATTTTGATCTGCGCTATTGATAATGCTTCCCTTTGCAGCAGGCCCTCGTGGTTGCTATCGCTATAAGGGAAATTGATTTGCGGCAGGGAAACCCTCGGCCAGTTGAATTTGGCAAACCACTTTGTTTTTACAGGCAACGTATTGGTCAGGCTTAAGGTATAGCCCGAACGGCCATGAAAAGCATGGTCAAAATGGATCACTTTAAAACCCGTTTCTTTGGTGTAGCCTTTCGCAAAGTTTTTCTGTACTTTCCAGTCCATAGCAGTTTTAAGGGCGTTTTCAATCGCCAATGAGCCGCCGGCGATAAAAAAAGCATGGGGAAGGTATCCTGGTATGCCCACCCTGGCAAAGGTTTCTACAAACTGCGCGTATTGCGTAGTGTATATATCCGAATTTGACGGGTTGGTTAATGCCGCCAGCATCAGGTTTTTTTTAAACGCTTCATCATTCACCATTTTGGGATGGTTATAGCCCAATGGCACCGATGCGAAACAGGTAAAAAAGTCCAGCAGGGTGCGGTTATGTTTAGCATCGTAAATGTAAACACCCTTGCTTTTTTCCATATCAAAAGTGAGGTCGAAACCATCGGCAAGCACGTGCTTCTGTAAAGAAGCCTGGACATCATTGGGAGAAACAAGCAGGTTATACATATCAATTTGGTTTGTTCAAATTTACAAAAAACCGCTCAAAAAGCAAATTTAAGCGGTTTTTGAACCAATATGAAAAAAAGTAACTTTAAATTGTTTAAAGTTACTTTTTAGACTAAAGTTGATTTTGGTTTTATGATGATAGATTTATAAATTTCTGTACCGGGGCGCAAAACGGCATGCATTCATTAAAAACGTTGCTTATAAAATAGAGGGTTTTGTACCTACGGCACACGTTTTTTTGTTGTTTATTTTCTACCGACCTGTAACCCAG
>DATCES010000434.1:0-2053 GCA_036509935.1 Mucilaginibacter sp. | reverse complement strand
CTTAAGCAGCCATCAGCCAATCCATCCCCGTCAATCCCTTCCGTCCTGCTTATTGGTTTCTTGTTGGCGAGGGTAGCAATGGGCCCGGCGCTAAAAATTTAACTTATACTGATATGGATAACATGATAATTTTTTTCCCGGACGGGCGGATTACTTATGCACACTGCACAAAAAGCAAAAGCAAGAAGTATTGTTTTCATATAAAATTATCAACAAAGTTACTTCACAAGTGTTAATAACTTTAGTGGTATAAAGTGGTAGAAAGTGGTAGAAGAAGTCTATTTTTACATAACTATTAATGCTAAAGTTTCAAAATGTCATTTTTAATCGGCGAGTTTGAATGTAAACTGGATTCCAAAGGACGGATGATGATCCCTTCGGGTCTCAAAAAGCAGCTTCCCGAAGCTGAAAGCGAGGGCCTTGTGATCAATCGCGGTTTTAAAAAGTATTTAGTCATATACACTAAAAAAGAATGGGACAAAAAACTTGGTGAACTAAGCAAACTTAACCAATATGAAACAAAAAGTATAGAGTTTATAAGATATTTTACCCGTGGCGCAACAGAGCTAACCCCCGATTCAACAGGCAGGGTAAACCTGCCCCAGCTATTACTGGATTATGCAGGTATCAAAAGCGATGTTGTGCTCACCTGCCAGTTAAACAAGATTGAGGTTTGGGACAAAGCAGCACATTGCGCAATGATTGAAAATGAGCCTGCTGATTTTGCGGGCCTTGCCGAGGAAGTAATGGGCGGGAACAGAAAGGGGGACGGCAATGAGTAATTACCATACCCCGGTTATGCTTGCCGAATGTATTGAAGGTTTGAACATCAGGCCCGAAGGTACTTATGTTGACGTTACTTTTGGCGGCGGCGGCCATTCCCGCGAAATATTAAAGCGCCTGGATAATTGCGGGAAGTTACTGGCATTTGACCAGGATGCCGATGCCAGACAAAATATAATTGATGATAAATGCTTTGTTTTTATTGATCAGAATTTCCGGTACCTCAAAAACTTTTGCCGCTTGCACCACGCCATCCCGGTTGACGGCATATTAGCCGACCTCGGTGTTTCATCCTACCAGTTTGACCAGGCCCAACGCGGTTTTTCCATCCGCTTTGATGCTGAATTGGACATGCGCATGAACCAGGCTTCGGCATTGAGCGCAAAAGAGGTGGTTAATAATTATTCGGAAGCCGAACTGCACCGGATATTTGGTATTTACGGGGAGATAAAGAACGCAAAGTCGCTGGCAAATACCCTGGTAGCGGCCCGGTTAAATGCGCCGGTTATAACAGTTGCCGATTTGAGAAATGCGATAACAAACCGTATCCCGCGCGGGAAAGAAAACAAGTACCTGGCGCAGGTTTTCCAGGCCCTGCGCATTGAGGTTAACCAGGAACTGGAGGCGTTGAAGGATTTTTTAATACAATCCGCCGAAGTGCTGGTTTCAGGCGGCAGGCTGGTAGTGATGTCGTACCACTCGCTGGAAGACAGGCTGGTAAAAAACTTCATTGCCAAAGGGAAATTCAGCGGCGAAGTAGAAAAAGATATTTACGGGAATAATAATAAACCATTTGATGCGGTTAGCCGCGGGGCAATAACGGCATCGGAAGATGAAATCAGCAAAAATAACAGGGCACGGAGCGCTAAGTTAAGAATAGCGGTAAAAAAATGACTAATCGTCTGCGCACACAAATTGAGGAAGAAGAAGAAGCGGAAAAGAAGCTTGTTGTGGAGGAAAACCCCGTTAAGGAATACCCCGACAATTTTTTAACGCAATTTTTCACCAACGGCATATTTAATGCCGAAGCGGCCACAAGGGCGCTGCCTTTTGTGCTGTTCCTTACGCTGTTAGGCATGGTTTACATAGGCAACAGGCACCTCGCCGAAAAAAACATACGTGATATTGATAAGATAAGTAAGGAAGCAAAAGAGCTGAATTGGGATTATAAAACAACCAAGGCCGAGCTTGCCTATAAAAGTATGCTTACTGAGGTTGCTAAACGGGCCGATACCCTGGGTATTAAAGAATCGGTGCAACCACCGCAAAA
>DATCES010000433.1:0-3389 GCA_036509935.1 Mucilaginibacter sp. | reverse complement strand
AAAAACGCGTTCCTGAACTTACCGTGCGGGTCATATTCAGCTACCAGTTTTTTAAAAGCGGCAAGTTTTTCATAGCGGGCTTCCAATACTTTTGGCTCTATAGTGAAAACCTTTCCCCAGTGCGGGCGGGCGTTAAATGGTGCAAGTGCCTGTTCAATTTGCGGCAACAGGTTCAGCACAGCTTCGGGTTCCTGTTTCCAGGTAAAGTGTATAGTTACTGAAGTTTGCTGGCGGCATGGGCTCATCCACAGGTTATCGGCGGCAATGGTGCGTATCTCGGTGATGAGCAGGTGCGGGCCAATCTGCCTGCCCAAATGCGAAACCGCCGCGATAGCCTCCACCGCGTTATGCAAGGGTACAAAATATTCGCTTTGCAGTTCTTTGCCACTGCTGGGGGTAAAGCCCATTTTAAAATGCGGCAGGCGCTCGTACCAGGGGCCCGGCACACCCATCTGTCCGGTGCAGTTTTCAGCATCGAGGGCTATTATAGGGTGCAGGTTTTTGGTGGCTGCTTTTGCCCCGTAAAATTCTGGCAATACGGCATCACTGTCTGTACCGATGCGGCTTTTTACCCAAACCTCGTTTATAAAGTCGGTCTGCCAGTCGTAAAACAGGCTCACGCTGTACCCGGCAGACATGATCTTTTCAAAGTTATCCTTCAATTGCGCTATGGGCAGGCCGGTAAACACATTTTGCCGCATCATATAGGTGGGCTGTATTGCAAGCGTAACCTTCGTTATAATGCCTATCGCGCCAAGCCCGACTACGGCGGCATTCAGCTTTTCGGGATTGGCAGCTTTTGACAGATGGATAATGCTGCCATCAGCTATCACCACTTCCAAATCGGTAACGGCGCTTGCCAGGTTGCCATTTTTAATCCCCGACCCATGTGTAGCCGTAGTAATTGAGCCGCCAACCGAAATATGCGGCAGCGAGGCCAGGTTATGCAGCGCATAGCCTTTCGCATCCAGGTAAGGGGCCAGTTCGCCATATTTAATGCCGGCTTCAACCGTAACCGAACCGTCCTTTGAGTCGAGGGATACCACCCTGTTCATTTTATTGGTAGAAACAAGGTTGTTATGGCTGTCGGCGATGGTGTTAAAGCAATGCTGGGTGCCGAGGGACTTCAGTTTACTGTGTTTTTTTACCAGTTGCTGCACTTCATCAACCGATTTGGGGTAAAATACATTGCCGGTACTGTAAGTAATATTGCCGGCCCAGTTTTTTAACCGTTCCTGTTGTTTGGCCCAGGCGCTGAGCGGGGATAAAATGGGGGCTGCCATTAACGTTGAACTTAATTGTATAAAGGTTTGTCTTTTCATAAAATTGGTACAACAAGGTACAATAAAATCATCATATTTCATCAGACTTACGAAGTTTTCAAAACTTCGTAAGTCTTTTGCCTAAGTCTCTATCGTGCAAATTTTTACGGGGTTAGAAATCGCACCACATCCTCCTCCGTCCCAATAAACGGACCCTGACGTTAGGGAATTTTTAAATGAGTTATAATGCGGTGTAAATGTTTTTGTCCAGCGTTTAAAAGACCCGTGGTTGACATAATACTCCCTTTTTTTGAGAAATATGACAGCCAAGGAGGGTTATCAAAGGCTGTTTACGACCGGACAGAAAACTTTGTTAAGAAACAGATCCATAATGACGTTTGTATATACGCATAGGAACTCAGCGCTTTCATCCTGAGCAAACACTCACGCCAAGTCGGACTTGTCTATCATTTCGAAAGGGATCGAAGAAATATTAAAAAGGCCCGAGAAATTTGTGCCCGTTAAAATGGATTAAATGGTCAGGGTTGCTTGCAATCCAAACTTCAGTTTCCCAGGCAATTTGCGATGACCATTTCCTGAAAGTATCACGATTAAGAAATGCGGTAACAAATACCAGTTCCGCCGGGCAATCTTTCAGCAACAGCTTTAATTCATGTAACCTTATTTCACTGATCGGCCCTGAACTATGTACTGCTTCAATTAGATAAATCCAATTCTTATTTTTATTGAAAGCAATTATATCAGGTAGCTCATCATGGGAAAGTTCAAAAAATTTGAGGTCATGAAGCACCTTTAATTCCATGTGAAGCGATTTATTAGAAGTATCTCCTATATAAAGTACCTCGCATCCATGTCCAAAACGGGGCAAAAAGTTTTCTACGATTGCTTTTTGAAGCTCATTATGGTCACCTAAAGAAAGTACAATCGGCTTATTTCCAGGAAGCATTACAGGGATGAGGTCATGGTTTCGTTTTCGCGCAAGTATCTCCGTAAGGGTTTGTCTTCCGTTTAAAAATTCTTTTAAATTTTCATCCCAATGTTTGGTCTTGTAGCTAACTATGAGTTTTTCAAATCCTGCATCCAAAGAATAGCCCCTTGTAGGATCATTTGTTGCCCGTCCTTTATCTCCGCTGTTGATAATAAGTAAAGCAACTACCGGCAATTTCAGGTCTTTTCTGCGAATATCATCGTACGAGCCGGACGAGATATTTTCTTCGAAATTTTCATTGATGAAACCAATAATTTCTCTCGTTTTTAAACGCCTGTTCTTTGACATACCTTTGGCCATTTTCCAATCGCCTGTAACTCCGGAAACGGCTAAAAAAGCCATTGCAATTCTTTCCAATGCCCTGCTGCCTTTTCCGGAAAACGGGATGCCGGCCTGATGCAAAATATCTAAAGCTTCATTTATCAGGTTCTTTACCGTTTGGGTCTTTTTGCTTGAGGGCAGGTAATCTTCCATTTAAAATAAGGTAAGAACTTCGTTTTGGGTAGTCTTATGATAAATTTCTTCAGCACAATACTCCTCTTTTGAATTATAGCAGGTTTTTAATGCACAAGCCAAATGCCAGGCTAATAGCGGCGGTACCGCATTTCCGATTTGATTAAATCCTGATGTTTCGTTTCCTGAAAAGTCAAACCAATCTGGAAAGCTTTGTAGCCTGGCGGCTTCATGAATAGTAATTCTTCTTCGCCTGCCATCCTTTAACCTCACACGCTGCATGTCTCCGGTTGCCCCTGCTAGATTGCGGCATGTAAGCGTACGCGCGGGCCTGTCAGGATATAAATCCCTCGGGTTAATACATGCGGAAGCTTTTTCATACTTAGCGACATATTGATCCATAGAAGCATTCAGAAATTTACTTTCCGGTGAAAATTCATACATCAAATCTCCGATTGCTTCCCCTACTGTCGATTTCTTAACCCCCGGTTTTGGGAATTGGAACTTTGATCTGTGGCCTACTACAAACAGCCTTTCTCTATTTTGCGGAACCCCAAAGCTCACAGCGTTAAGCAAGCTGTAACTTATGACATATCCGAGTTTCCTCAATTCCTTTAAAACCAATTCAAAATACCATTTATTTGAATATAATAATCCACGTACAT
>DATCES010000432.1:0-4469 GCA_036509935.1 Mucilaginibacter sp. | reverse complement strand
GATGGGGGTTACGCCCGTGGCCAGCCCAAGCACGGTTTTTTCGCCTTTGGCCCCCTTGCTGCGTATCAGCTTCGCTATACGCCCTGCCACTGCCACTGATGCGGCATGCTGGTTGCCGTAAACCGTTACCGGCAGCTTCTCGTACCGCGTCTCTTCCAATAAATTTAATCGTGCCATGTTTAAGTCAAAAGTCTTTAGTCAAAAGTCCTAAGCCTCAAAAAATTTAATACTTTAGGCTTAAGCCTTGGGACTTAGAAAAAATTGGTGAAAACAAATATATCGGATATGTTTAGATAGTATGGGTATGTTATTAAAAAAATAGCGGATTGTTTGATAGTTGATTGGCAACTACCACCATATTTATGTAGTAAACCAGCCACGCGCGCTATACCTCGATCACCTTTTGCAGAGGATCGCCAAGTTGATGGCTTTGGGCAAGTTTATTGTTTTGGGTCATTGACAGGCACCCGTTGTAAACAGCGCCGTTTTCTACCTGGAGGGTTTGGGTCCTTATTTCGCCGGTTATTTTACCGGAGGCTTTTATTTCGAGGGAGTTTACCTGGAGATTGCCGGTAATACAACCATAAACAACCATTTCTTTTGTAATAACATTGCCGGATATCGATCCTTTTTCGCCCAATATTAAACCTTCATCCACAATTACATCTCCTGTTACCTGCCCGTCAATACGTGCATAAGCGGGCGCTTTGAAGTTGCCATCATATATGGAGCCTTCGCTGATGAGCGTAGAGATGGATTGAAGGTCAAGGGCAACTTTATCTTTTTTTGAAAAAAACGCCATGCTTTTGTCCTTGTTTAATTATTAAGTGTCAAAAAACTGACCGGGTTTACTGCTTTGCCATTTTTGCGTACTTCGTAATGCAAATGGGTCCCTGTGGAATGCCCGGTGGAACCAACTTCCCCGATTTTTTCCCCTACGGTAACCTCCCGACCAACTTTTACTGAAATGCGCGACAGGTGCCCGTATAAAGTTTCGAAATTATTGGCATGTTCAATACGGACACACTTACCGTAGCCACCGGACCAGCCGGCAAAAACCACTTTGCCGTTAGCGGTGCACCTGGCCTCATCGCCCCTGCTGCCCTTAAAATCAATACCCGGGTGAAATTCGGCGTGGGCCGAGTTAAAAGGATCGCTACGGTACCCGAAAAAAGAGGTTAATGAGCTTATGCGGGGATAGCCCATTGGTGTAAACGCCACGGCGTGCACTAAACGGTCTAAATATTCATCATATAATGAATACGTTTCTGAATCGGTAAGTTTAGCTGCTTCGGCATTGCCGTTGCCGCCGACAGCCTTTGTTGAAAAGCCTTTCAAACCGCGTTTCCGTAAATAATTATTTATCTTTTGAAGTTTCCCCTCAATATCCTGCACATAAGCCTGGGCATCATCCCTTTTGGCTGCCTGGGTATCTGGTAAGGGTATGCTGTTTTTAAGTTTAATCAACTGCGACAACAGTTGTTTTTTTTCTTCTTCCTGCCGGTCGTTTTGCGACCGCAGGTAAACCACAGCGCCTGCAAGCACCATAATTAACCCCAAAATACCTACAGCATAGTGTTTTAACCTGCCGAGGTGCTTGGTTTTTACCTGGATTGTTTTTGTACGCTGATTGCCTTTGTTAACAATAATAACTGTACTTATATCGCGTTGTTTCAGACCCATTATTAATTTCAAAAAAATTAGGGACGGCAATATAGATAATCAGTATCAAAATTCAATATTAAATTTCAATTAAGTCAGCAAAGTGTTATAATCCGGATTTTTAAACATTAACCAATAATCATTTATTACTTTTGAATAGAATTTTAGAAAAAGAGAAGATGTACCCAGAATATTTAGTAGCCCCCATGCGGGAGGATTTGACAAAGGTTGGCTTTGAAGAGTTAAAGGATGCCGATGCTGTAACCAAAGCTATTGAAAGCGAAGGAACAGTATTTGTAATGGTAAATTCGGTTTGCGGCTGTGCAGCCGCTAATGCGCGCCCCGCAGCAAGGATAGCCGCCCAATACGAAAAGCACCCTGATAAAATGGTAACCGTTTTTGCCGGCATGGAAACCGAAGCGGTTAATAAAGCGCGCGCTTATATGCTGCCGTACCCGCCATCATCGCCGGCCATGGCGTTGTTTAAAGACGGTAAACTTGTGCATATTATTGAACGCCATCAAATTGAAGGCCGCCCTGCGCAAATGATTGCTGATAATTTGATCGGCGCGTTTGAGCAGTATTGCTAATTTGAACCCCGGGGCCCGGGCTATCCCGGAAGCCCCCTTTCTATTGCCGCTGTGCCACCAACAAAATTTATGTCGGCAATACGCGGCAAAACAATGCCCCGCCTATGTGGCGTTATATCTATAGCCGTTAACCTAAACAGTTTAATAGTGCTATTACCTATTATATATAACGCGGTTTTTTAACCTTTCTTTGGCCCAACCAGCCGCCTTTTTTCAATAAAACAAAGGCAATAAAACATTGGAAAACCTGCCCGGTTTCGCCCAACGGCGAAGCTTGCTTTTAATAACACGCTCAAAAAAACTTCTTAGGTTAACCGCTATTAACACCACCCCATTAATAGCGGGCAGGAGACAGGCCCACAAACATTTTGATAAAACCCTATCATTTTGATAGCCTATTCATGGCGGTTATTACAGTCATCCCTTTCTTCATAAAAGTTAAACAATTGTTATTCAGCTAATTGTATTGCACCTGTAAATTATGGCATGGGTTTAGCCTGTATGCAGGCAATACGCACCGGCGCAATGAAAAAGCAAAAATTGAAATACAATTTGAAAGACATACTGGCAATCGTTATTTCCTGGCTTTTTGCATTGTCCTTGCTTTACCTGGTCTACTTAAAAATCAAAACCTTTTATCATTAATAAAAACAATCAAATTAAAATCAAATCAAAATGGATGTTATTCTCACAATAGCTTATGTACTATGCTTCATAGTCATATTCTGGATCTTCTTTAAATCAGTTAATTACTTCGAAAAAATTTAATCATTATGATCGCATTATTCATTGTGGCAATCGCCGTATTTATTTATATGGTATATGTGTTGCTGAAACCCGAAAAATTTTAAACATTAAACTATGAACACAGAACTTTTAGGTATAATTTTCACTTACCTGCTCACCCTTGCAATCGCCATTCCACTGGGCCGGCATATTGCACGCGTTTTTAAAGGCGAAAAAAACTGGCTCGATTTTATGGCCCCGCTGGAAAGATTAATTTTCCGTTTTAGCGGCATTGATAACAAAAGGGAAATGAACTGGAAACAGTGCCTGTACGCCCTGCTTACCATTAACGCGGTATGGCTTATATATGCATTTGTTTGTTTGATGGGGCAGGGGCATTTGCCATTAAACCCCGATCATAACCCAGGTCAATCGCCCGACCTGGCTTTTAATACCGCAATTAGTTTTTTAACCAACACTAATATGCAGGATTATTCAGGGGAAAACCTGGCTACCTATTTTAGCCAGCACTTTGTATTGATGTTCCTGCATTTCGCTTCGGCAGCTACAGGGATCGCAGCACTGATAGTGCTGTTCAGGGCGTTAAAAGATAAGGTAACCGATAAGCTGGGTAACTTCTGGGATTATTTTGTAAAAAGTATCACCCGCATTTTGTTGCCTATTTCCTTTATTATTGCAATTATCCTTGCTTTTAACGGGATGCCTACCAGCTACAAAGGTAAAGACATGGTAATTGGGATGCAGGGAGATACCGTGCATGTTTCACGCGGGCCTGCAGCAGCCATGGTAGCTATAAAACACTTGGGGACTAACGGCGGCGGCTGGTTTGGCGCTAACTCCGCGCACCCGCTCGAAAATCCAAATTATTTAACCAATACCACTGAATTGGTTGCCCAGTTAATTATACCGATGGCGCTTGTTTTTGCGCTTGGGTTTTATTTAAATAAAAAGAAATTTGCTTATGTTATTTACGGGGTAATGACCGTTGGTACGCTATTGTTCCTTATTCCGACCATTATGGCCGAAGTACAGGGTAGTCCGGCAATAGCACACCTGGGCGTAAGCCAGCCAACGGGGGCCATGGAAGGGAAGGAGGTTCGTTTCGGTCCTATGAACACGGCTTACTGGAGCATAATGACAACCGTTACCTCAACAGGATCAGTAAACTCCATGCACGATAGCGCAATGCCAATGTCGGGCGCTATGATGATGATGGGAATGATGGTCAATTGCTTTTACGGTGGTTGCGGGGTTGGTTTCCTCAACTTTTTCATATTCATCATTATTGCGGTATTCATATCAGGTTTAATGGTTGGCCGGACACCTGAGTTCTTTGGCCGGAAGATTGAGGCGCGGGAAATGAAGATAGCCTCGCTGATAGCCCTGCTGCACCCCTTTTTAATTTTAGTGGGCACCGCCATTTCATCTTATGTAGTGACAAACTTTCCGAATGCAAACTGGTCTGTTAAG
>DATCES010000431.1:0-6394 GCA_036509935.1 Mucilaginibacter sp. | reverse complement strand
AGGGGCGGCAAGGTGGTAGTTGTTTACAATATCTTTAATATTTTCGGCTTTGGGGTTTCCTTTTGTGCCATAGCATTGGTGGCCGGTAAAGTAATGCCCCATCTGGCTAATCTTTAAAAAAACCTCTATATAACCACTCTGGCAATTGCTTACTATAAATAGTTTGTATTTGGCGGCAAGATAAAGCAGGGTTTCATCAAGGGCAGGGTAAAGTTCACCACCTTTAGTGCGCAATATTTCGAGTTCACTTTTGGCGCAGATCGTCATCAATTCAGTCCGCTTCTCAGTATTAAGATCGGGGAACAACTTGTCGAATATCACATTATAAGCCATTCCGGTAATTGACCGTACTTTTTCTCTTGTCATTACTTCATCTACACAGTCCACCTGGTCAATAGCCTCCTGCCAGGCAAGGGCAACGTTTCCGGTACTGTCCCAAAGGGTGCCGTCAAGATCGAAAATTATACTGTCGAATTTATTTTTTAATGAAATGTCCATTGCTTATTGCTACGCGGCAAAAATAGAAGATTTTTTTCCTGTACTCTCTTTTAGTTGGCTGTTATTTACTTTTGTCATCATTCCCTCACAAAAGCCTGCCCAATCTCAATCCACCCATAAATTTCTTAATTTTACGTGCAATTAAAATAAAAAGGATCCTATTGAACGCCCGCCCGCCTAAAAATGTACGCACCGGACCTTTAACTTTAAAAGAACGACTGGCCGCGCTACGCAACCTGCCCGCTTTTTTTAAACTGGTATGGCAAACCAGCACCTGGATTACAATTGTCAACTCCGTGCTCCGTATTGTACGGTCTGCTGCGCCGGTGTCTTTATTGTACGTAGGCAAACTGATCATCGACCAGGTGATTACCCTTAGCCATCAACACGGGGCAGATACCCGTCATTTATGGCAATTGGTAGGAATTGAATTTGCTTTAGCCATTATAACCGACGCCCTCAGCCGGGCGATAACCTTAATGGATGCTTTGCTGGGCGATCTGTTCAGTAACCACACCTCGGTAAAAATAATGGCGCACGCCGCAACACTTGACCTCGACCAGTTTGAGGATTCGGTATTTTACGATAAACTGGAACGTGCAAGGCAACAAACACTCGGGCGCACCCTGTTGCTTTCGCAGGTAATGAGCCAGGTGCAGGACCTGATAACCATGGGCTTTCTGGCAGCAGGATTAATGGCGTTCAATCCCTGGCTCATTATTTTACTCCTCATCGCCATAATACCGGCATTTTTAGGGGAATCGTACTTTAACGATCAAAGTTATGCCTTAACACGCGGCCAAACGCCCGAGCGCCGCGAACTGGATTATATCCGTTACCTGGGCGCCAGTGACGAAACGGCCAAAGAAGTAAAAATATTTGATCTTTCAGCCTTTATTATCAAACGCTTTAAACAGCTATCCAACAAATTTTATCGCGATAATAAGCGGCTGTTGGTTAAACGCTCATTGTGGGGTACTTTTTTTGCCATGCTGGGCAGCATAGGCTATTACGCCGCTTATGTAGTTATCATCATCAGGGCCGTTAGCGGAAGTGTTACCATTGGCGAGCTGGCTTTTTTAGCCGGTTCATTCAGGCAATTGCGCTCGTTGCTCGAAGGTATTTTAAGCCGTTTCACATCCGTTTCGCAGGGCGCTATTTACCTGCGCGATTTTTTTGAATTTTTCGCCATCGGGCCTAAAATAAAACCGGCAGCGCAACCCCTGCCCTTCCCAATAACTATACAACATGGCTTTACTTTTGAGGATGTGGGTTTCTGTTATGCCAATTCGGAGCGCTGGGCCAACCGCCATCTGAATTTCACCTTGCATCCCGGCGAAAAACTTGCGCTTGTTGGTGAAAACGGCGCGGGGAAAACTACTGTTGTAAAATTACTTGCGCGATTGTACGACCCTACCGAGGGCCGGATACTATTAGAGGGATCCGATCTGCGTAATTATGACCTTACCGATCTGCGCCTTAATGTTGGCATTATATTTCAGGATTATTTACGTTACCAGATGACCTTCGCGCAAAATATTGCTGTGGGTAACATTGGCCAGCAGTTTAACCGCCCGCTGATAGTAGCATCGGCAAAACAAAGCCTTGCGGATACGCTGGCAGCCAAACTGCCATGGGCTTACGATCAGCAATTAGGCAAACGGTTTGCACAGGGTGTTGAATTATCTGGCGGCGAATGGCAAAAAGTTGCACTTGCGCGTGCCTATATGCGGGATGCCCGGCTGTTAATATTGGACGAACCTACCTCGGCTCTCGACGCCCGTGCCGAATATATGGTTTTTGAACGCTTCGCCGAACTCACTAAAGGTAAATCAGCGGTACTCATTTCGCACCGTTTCAGCACGGTGCGCATGGCTGACAGGATACTTGTCCTTGAGAAAGGCGAACTTATCGAAATCGGCAGCCACCAGGAACTCATCCTGAAAAATGGCCGGTATGCCGAATTGTTTAACCTACAGGCAATGGGATACCGGTAGGACGCTTAACAGACCATGGTTAATGATCCACTGTTGCAGATAGTAACCCCGTTTATTTTACCGATTGCAGTGCAATCAGGCAGATAGCCAGTACAGGTAGAGCCAGTACTATAAATACCCTTGCCATTTGAAGGTTGTTTGCATCCCCTTTAACAAATACGTTGTAAAAATCGGTTTTGAATGTGTTTAATTTGTGTTCCATGATTTTGGCGAATATTAATTTATCAAATAATTTATCGTAATATAATTTATCAAATTATGTCTACTTCTACGGAGAATATATTCCCAGGGTTACATTGTTGTGATAAAAAAATAAAAACGTTAATAATGTTGATAAAAAAGCAGGAACTGACGGGTTCCAGCTGTCGGCTAATCCTTGATTTCAGCATTTTTAACATAAATGAATTTATCAGGGATACAAATTTTATTTTTCGCCATCGGCTCAAATTAATGCCCGGACAATATTTGGATTGCCCCTAAGCGAGAGTTGTGCTAATTCAGGAAGCAAAAACCAACTGCTCAAAAGCGATGTTCATACAGGCTGTAAGACATTCCTTACGTATAATCAAGGGTACCTCATCCTCATTTTTAAATTTAAACATAGCTATGCCGCCTTCAAAGTGGTAATAAATATGACGCTGAAGCTTATCGTTGGCACAATAATTATAGCTCTCGCTGCTGAACCACCCTGAATATTTTTTTTCAATTCCGAGCAGGCGCTAATTAAATTTTTCAATAATTTTTATACAGTCTTTGGCCTCATCGCCAATATATAGAATATTGTTAAAACACATCCGATTTGTACAGGGCCCTCGTTTCATTTTCAATAGTTTTATAATGACAAGTTATTGCTTACAGATGAAATTAGAATGAAAAGGGAGCGATCTATGTAAATGTTACAATGTTTAGTAGCAATATTTAGTAGCAGTAGCATACATTGGGGTTGCAAACATAGTGCCCCGCCTGCACCTGGGGCATAAGGCTACAAGCAAACAAATCGCATTGAAAAGTTTATTTTCAAGTGATAATTCAGGATTATCAAACCCAACAAAATTATTTATTTTTTTCCACAACATAAATCAGGGCATTTATCACATTCACCCGGTTATTTGGAATTATACACGCAATCAGGATACAAAAGTCTTAAATAATGCCGGCTGTAATATACAGTTGGCTATCCGGCCATCAAAGAGCTGAAGTTATAATCAATAGACAAGGCGGTGATCGTATTATGTCGGTTCCAGTCATCAATATCAATAAGGCCGGGCATTGTTTGGTAGTGCTTGTCGTCATTTGAACATTTAACAATATATCCAATATCGTCAACCCTGGCAATTACCGGACGCGAGCCGCACTCTTTGCACAGCTTGCAGTAAATAGTCCCCGGAATATTAACGAATCCCTTCATACTACCTTATTACGACCTCGCTTTAAAAGAAGTTGCAGAAAATTATATTTATCGTAAAATTGTTACTGGTCCGGCTAATTTCTTTTTGCCGTTTTTAAGGTGGATGATATTCTTTATAACTTTAGTTTATTAGTTAAACCCCGATTTTCCCGTCTGAATCGAATCAAAATTCACTGATGGAACCATATCAAAACGGGACAAATAATATCCCCGGCATGAAAGTATTAATTTATCTTTAAATTACGGGGTTATTAAATCTAACCTGTCACATAATATGTTTTTTTACCATTGCCAGCAGGGCATCCACGTCAAATGGTTTCTTCAAGTAGGCATCTGCAAGCCCCTCTTCCGCAATTTCCTTTATATTGTTAACCGCCGAAATAATGATAACAGGGATATGGCTTGTTGCCGGATTTGATTTTAACTCCCTGCTCAGCTGAGCCCCGTTGGCATCGCTTTTCCATTCGGTAAGCCAATTGTCCAATAACACAATATCAGGGTTTACATCATTTATCGAACTTAAAATTGCGGAGTCACCAGATGCGATCACCTCATATCCAGCCTCCCCGAGTATATAAATCACGATATCCCTTATATCCTTGTCATCATCAATCACCAATATTTTTTTGGCCATATCCTTTTCGTTTGTTCTTAGCATAACAACTAATGGTATGCCTTTTGTTTTAAATATGGATTTTATTTTACGGCGTTACTTATTATAACAAACCCTGCACCGGGGCTCGTAACTTTCTTTTTCACCAAGCAATATTTTACTTTCACCAGGCACAAGCCTGTAAGAATACGTTGCCGGGCTACCGCATTGTTCGCATACGGCCTGTAATTTTGTTACCAACTCGGCGATGGCCATTATGGCCGGCATGGGGCCAAAGGGCTGGCCCCTGAAATCCATATCAAGCCCGGCAACAATTACCCGCACGCCATTATTGGCCAATTTATTGCACACCTCCGGCAGGTCCGCGTCAAAAAACTGCGCCTCGTCAATGCCTATTACTTGTACATCACCGGCAAGTAACAGTATTGAGGAAGCGCTATCCACCGGTATCGATGGGATGGAGTTTGCGTTATGCGATACAAGTGCATTTTCCAAATACCTGGTATCGTTTTTGGGGCTGAAGATTCCGACCGTTAACCTGGCTATCCTGGCCCGGTTCAACCTCCTGATAAGTTCTTCGGTTTTGCCAGAAAACATTGCGCCGCAAACCACTTCAATGCTGCCGCCAAACTCACTTTTCTGCTTAAAAATATTTTCAATAGGCATGGGGTCATTGGGTAATTGGCCACCGATATTTGTTATCCTGCTTTTAATCACATACCCAACAAATTTGCTAAACAAGTGACCGATGACACAGTCCGCAAATATCAGAATTTAATCTTATTTTTGAGTTGCATTTCTAATATTGAGACATGAAGCAAAAGGAAGTATTTACAAAGATAGGCGGAATTATTCAGGAGCTGAGTGATCAATACGAGTACCTTAAAACACTACCAGACGATTTAAATGATCTAGAACTTGAACTTTTTGTGTCAAACGCCCATTTCCTGACGGACCACATTGAAATTTTATGTAAACTTAACTTACAAAACATTAAAATTAAAAAGCCGCCAGTTGAAAAAACGGAAACAACTTATAACCATAAATATTTTGAACCGGTGGTTCAGCAGATGAAGCATACAGCCGTAAAAGAGGGCGAAAAACCTGTAGAACCTGTGTTTAAACCTATTGAAATACAGTCCAAAAAGGATGGTAATGTGGAAGTACAGCCGGTTACCCTTATTAACCCGGAAGCTGAAAGCCAGGCGGGACCCTACATGCACATACATGAAGAAGCTGAAATTATACGGCATGAATTGATTTTAGATGAACCCCAAAGCGCGGATGGTGATGAAAATTTGCCTGATGAAAATGAGGGATCAAAATGGTCAAAAAAAAGAAAAAACGCAACATCGGCACCTATCGGAGCCCTCAATGGTTTTGATGAAACAACAGAAGTAAGACCAGGACGTGATAAACAAGAAACTGGAACGCCCGTTACCGCAGCAGAAGAAGTACTTACTATCAATCAAAAAATGTCATCGCAATTAGGCGATAAAATAGTAGCGAGGACTGAGCAATTAAGTGTGAAGCCTATTGGCGATATTAAACTGGCTATAACGCTGAACGATAAATTGTTGTATGTGAAAGATCTTTTTAATGGTTATAACCTGGCCTATAGCGAAGCGATTGAAATACTGAACCGTTTTAACACTTTTGAAGAAGCCATGCGCTTTTTGAAAACTAATTATATTAAAAAAAATAATTGGGACAGCAAACCTGCCACAACCGAGAAGTTTTATGCCCTTTTGAAAAGACGGTATGCTTAGTTTGCAGTTGCCGGTGCGCAGTTTGCAGTTAAAAAAGTTTGCAAACTGCCCACCGGCAACTGCAAACTCCCTAAACAATCCCCATTCTGTTTGAATCGAGCTTGATAAG
>DATCES010000430.1:0-5302 GCA_036509935.1 Mucilaginibacter sp. | reverse complement strand
CCGGCGGGTTATCATACGACCATAAAAAGTCGACTACGATGTACTGCCAGCCGTACTGTTTAAGATTTTTTGCCATATAAGCGGCATTGGCCTTTACCTCGTCTTCATGCACGGCAGATCCAAAACAATTGTAGCTGTTCCACCCCATTGGCGGGGTTAATGCCACCGTTTGCGCCGATAAGGGGTTGCAACAGGTTATTAAAAAGACAGGGATTAAATGGTATAGATATTTCATAAGGGTTGGTTTTTTGTTTATATCCTTAAATTATAAAATTGTTGGTTGTTATCATGCAATTAAACTTTAGCTTCTTCCTTCTCCTTCATCCTGACTATATATTCTGAGGGTAGCATACCAAATTCTTCTTTAAACACTTTTGCAAAGTAAGCTGCATTGTTAAAACCTACCTCGTATGCTACATTAGCAATGCTTAGCTTGCTTTTCTCTAATAATTGCACCGCCCTTTTTAAACGGATAGTCCTGATGCAATCAACCGGGGTTTTTCCGGTTAGCGTTAGTAATTTTTTATAGAGCGATACCCTGCTCAGGTTTAAATTACTGCTCAACTCTTCAACCGAGAAGTTGGCATTTGTAATGTTTTTCTCGATGTGCTCGATAGCATTTTTTAAAAATTTATCATCCTCCGATACCACAACAATATCCTTCGGCACAATTTCAAACTGCTTTTGAAACGTTTGTTTCATTGTTTGCTGCATCCGCATCTGGTTCTGGATTTTTGAAAGCAATATCTCGAAGTTGAAAGGTTTTACTATATAATCAGTGGCCCCGCTATCAAGGCCCGCCAGTTGCTCATGCTCAGCGGTTAAGGCGGTTAATAAAATAACGGGGATGTGCGCGGTACGGTTATCTGCCTTTATTTTTTTACAAAGCTCCAGGCCATTCATTTCCGGCATATTTATGTCGCTCACAATAAGCTTTGGATGTAAGGCAAGGGCTTTTTGCCAGCCGTCTTTACCATTTACGGCTTCTATGATATGAAAACTATGTTTTAAATTATCCTTTAAGTAAAACCTCAGGTCCTCATTGTCCTCAACCAGCAAGATCGTTGGTTTTTTTGATGTGCCGGCAGTATCGTCTGTATTTTTCAAAACACGGTACGAAGGCCCTTCCTGCGGCGCGGTATCAGCTAAAGCCATTTCAGTTTGTTCACCAACCGGAATTTCGATAATAAAGCACGTGCCATAATCAGGTTCGCTTTCTATTTTTATCGTCCCCCCGTGCAATTTAATAAACTCTTTTGTGATTGACAGGCCGATCCCGCTACCCTTGTTAAGCAAACTTTCGGGCATGTTATCCTGGAAAAAACGCTCGAATATTTTTTCCTGGCTTTCTATAGGTATCCCTATGCCGGTATCAATCACCTTTATCGAAAGGTTTTTTTGTTTATCGTCAAACCCATTGGCATACGATAAACTCAACAAAACGCTGATATGCCCACCTGAAGGGGTAAATTTAAAGGCATTGGAAAGCAGGTTAAAAAGTATCCGTTCAATTTTATCATGATCGAAATTGGTAATGAAAGCGTATACTTCACTTTCAAAAACATACTGAATTTGCTTTTGATGGGCAACATCTTCAAATGACGAGGAAACCTCGCTTATAAATTTTACAATATCTCCCTGTGTTAAACATAGCTTTAACTCATTGTATTCCATGTTACGAAAGTCCAGCAGTTGGTTAACCAGGTTAAGCAGCCGCTTCCCGTTTCTTTGTATCATTGCCAACTGATGCTGCTGGTCAGGCTTGTCAACAGTTTTGATAAGATCATCGATCGGCGACAAAATCAGTGACAAGGGGGTCCTGAACTCGTGGCTTACATTGGTAAAAAATTTAATTTTCATCAAATCAAGTTGATGCATGCGGCGGCCTTCTTCGCGCTCATTCTCAATTTGCCGTTCTGCCTCCATCTCTGCCTGCTTGTTTTCAAATTGCCGCTTTATTTTAGTAATGCCTTTGTGCCGTATATAAAACACCAGGCCTGCCACAATCAGCAAATAGGTTAAATACGCCATAGGGGTTTTCCAAAAGGGTGGCAGCACCCTAATTTTAAGCGTAATTAAACTACCCTCGCCGGTACTATTCGTATTTTGGGCCCTCACTTTAAATATATAGTCGCCCGCATTCAGGTTAGTATATGTTGCCTTACGGTCGCTGCCTGGCGAAGTTATCCAACCCTTATCAAATCCTTCAAGTGTATATTGGTATTTTATTTGATCAGGAGTAAAGTAATCGCAGGCTGCAAATTCAATGCTGAAAACATTTTCGTTATGGTTTAATATCAATGATTTGGTTTCAGAGATTGATTTTGTTAAAATAACATCCCCCTTTATTGAATCACCGGGTGCAACGCTTTTATTAAATAGCTGGAAATCAGTAAACACTAAATTTTGTTTTAGCTTCAGTGTGTTTATCTTGCCCGGATCAAATAAATTAAAACCGTGGGCACCGCCGAATAACAATTCGCCATCCCTCAATTTCAGCGCTGCGTATAAATTAAAACCCCTCCCCTGCAAGCCATCAAACTCATTAAAATTGTTTAATTGAAATCCGTACTTACCTCCTTTTTTTGCAAGCTTAATGCTTATTAACCCATTGGTTGTACTTATCCACATTTTGCCTTCTTTGTCTTCTAAAATATTGGAAACATTGGTTGAAGGAAAAATTATTCCGTCGTCAACAGTCAGAAATTTATTAGCTTTTGTATCAAATACACTTAAACCGTCTTTTGTTCCAACCCATATCAGCCCCCTCCTATCTTCTACAATAGCGTTTACATCAACTGATATTAAACTGTTTCGATTTTGGTTTACAAAAAAATAATGCTTAACCTTATTGGTTTTTTTTATTATTATATCTATTCCTTTATCTGTTCCTATCCATATATTTTGCTGTTTATCCTCCAATAACACTGAGGTATAATCTGAGTACATGCGGTAAACGGGATGCCTGAAAGTGTTGCTTTTACGGTCAAGGATGTTAAGGCCGCCGGCAAAGGTACCTACCCATAAATTTTTGTCCGAATCTTCTATAATACTGTAAACCCTATCATCAGTTATACTCCCTGGTATTTTGTCATTATGCCTGTAATGAATAAATCCTTTGCCGTCAAAACGTTCCAAACCGCCAAAATAAGTCCCTATCCATAGTTTATGTTCATGGTCAATAAATAAACTAACAACGATATCGTTTGATAAACTATTGAGGTCTGCAGGGTCATGCTTATACTGCGTGTACGTATTAGTTACCCTGTTAAAATATATTAAACCGCCGCCGTTTGTACCTATCCATAAATTTCCGGCCGCATCTTCTGCAAAACAGTTTACATCCTCAAATGGTAAACTTTTTTTATCGGTAATAAAATGTTTATAAAGCGGGAACTGCATAATACCGCTATGATAATAATTTATACCTTGTTTAAACGTACCGGCCCATATTATACCGGAATCGTCTTTGTACAAGTGGATGCTATTGCCGCTTAAAGATTTGGAATCGTCTTCGTGGTTTATCAGGTAAGTAACCTTATGTGTTAAAGGATCAAAAATATTAATACCGCCATGGTCGGTCCCAATCAATATTTTATTATCGTCAGCCTGGACAACGTTATTTATTATATCCGAATTAAGTCTCGTTGCTGACGTATCTTTATTAAGGCGCAATAAAGTATAATTTCTTGTGTTTAAACAAAAAATTCCAATGGGGGCCTCGGAGGAATAAATCCACAAATCCCTTTGGTTATCTATTGTCATACTATAAACTGGGGGATTGGTGTTAATAGCTTTTGCTATTCCATAATACCTGTTTATAATTTTATTTGATTTTGAGTCTAATTGATCTACAATCCCATCATTGTATATCAACCAAATGCAATTTTGAGGGGCGAAAGCGATATCTCTTATAAAGTCTGAATGCAGTACTATTTTTGAATTCGGTAAACTGCTGTAAGAAACAGTAGAATTAGTTTGCGGGTGATAACAGTACAAACCCCTGCCATTTGTAGCAAACCAAAAGTTCCCCTCGTAATCTTTTTTAATTATAGTTATTTGATCAGTCGGGATATGATAACGAGCCAGTTCATCAGCAATATTGTTCGAAAATTTTTCCGTAGTGGGGTTATAAATACTTATCGCACTATGTAAAAATACCCATAACTTTTTTTCGGGCCCTTCATAAATATTCATCACATGGTTTTCGCCTAACGAACCTGGGTCTTTCGGGTCATGCCTGAATATTGTGAATTTGTACCCATCGTACCTGTTAAGGCCCGAGGTTGTGCCAAACCACATAAAGCCCTCGTAATCCTTAAAAACGCAATTAACCTGATTATCAGAAAGACCATTGGTAATATCTAAATGCGAAAATTTATACTGATCGTTTTGAGCAAACACACACTGCTGCCCTGCCATAAAAAGCATAAACCACAAGTAAACTTTAAACCGCATAATTTTAAAAAAGGCGTTATTGGAGTGCAAAATAATTGTGAATATAACAGTAATAATGTTAATGCCAATTAAACCGCATTATTTTTTAATGCAATGTGGTTTATTTAATGCAAAAGTTAAATTTGATATTACAAATGGTAATAATCACATTAGTGTTTTCTGGAATGATATGGGATTTTATCGAACAACGGAAAGGACCGGCTTTTTATCGAACGCCCCAAATATACACGAACCAATCATGGTGGTATAAAAAGGAATTTTCTTTATCAATTAACTGTTAACCGATATTAAAAAATTATTATATTTGTGTTGTAAATGTACACGCTTTTAAATTTATCCAACACTATACTATTTTAAATGCCAATGAGGTCCTTTTTATTTTGGATATTGGTTTTCCTCGGGTTAGTTATTGTAATTTACGTATCAATTATAATTGTACACTGGAGTATTACTACGACTGTTTGACGTTTTCCCTGTGAAAAACTTCTTTTAAATATATTTGCGGCAGTAATTTTAAAGCTTACCTTTGCAAACCTTTTCGGGGTGTAGCGTAGCCCGGTATCGCGCCTGGTTTGGGACCAGGAGGTCGCAGGTTCGAATCCTGCCACCCCGACTGACAGCCAGTCAAATTGGTTTAAAAACCCGCAAATCACACTGATTTGCGGGTTTTTTGTTTTTTATCATACCAAGAAACCCCAATCAATATCAAAGAAGATATGAGCAATTGCGTGAGTTATTTTAGTTGTTTAAATACGCCGCAAATCAGTATTATAACACCTTTCATTTTCATAAATGTATAACGATGAATAACTGGCCTAAAATTAAAAATTTGGTTTAAACTTTT
>DATCES010000429.1:0-5858 GCA_036509935.1 Mucilaginibacter sp. | reverse complement strand
TGACGGTTATTACGAATATAATTTAAATGCCTGGGATGTAGCAGCGGGTATTGTAATAGTTCGGCAGGCCGGCGGGGAGGTTATGAATTTTAAAGGGGGCGATGAGTGCCTTAATACCCGGGAACTATTGGCGACAAATGGCAGGATAACTGAAGAACTATTGCAAACCATCCAGAAATATTTTTGAATATTAATATTAAAGGGCTTCGGATACGACTTCGGTAACTTCCGGGACCATACGTTTCAGCAAATTTTCAATGCCGGCCTTTAGTGTTACGGTTGAAGACGGACAGCCACTGCATGATCCACGCAATTCAACGGTTACTATGCCAGCATCAAATGATTTATAGGTGATAGCGCCGCCATCCTGTTCAACCGCGGGGCGCACATAGTCTTGTAATATCTGTTGAATTTTTACCTCGGTTTCAGTACCTTCAAAATCTCCCGCCTCCGGCTGCTCCTCATCCTGTATTTTTAATTCCGATTCGACAGCGCCTTTTACAAACTCTTTAAGTATTGGCAGCAGGTCTTCCCAGTTATCGCCTTCAAATTTTGTTACTGTAACAAAGTTACTGGCAAAAAACACCCCGTTAACAAACGAAAACTTAAACAACTCTTTGGCAAAAGGCGATTTTTCGGCGCTTTCCCTCGTGGCAAAGTCAACGCTGCCGTTTATCAGCAGCTTGTTCACAATGAACTTCATTGTGGCCGGGTTGGGAGTTGATTCTGTATATACGTTGATGTTCATCTTTTTTTTTAATTATATTCAGATAACAAAGTTACATAGCTTTTTGATTTAATCGCATCTGAAAATTGATATGACCTGTGAATGACTGATTTGAAATGGCTTTCTTAGCGATTCATTCCTCATCGTCTTCGTCATCTTCATCGCCATAGTCATTCCATTGACTAATATCATCAACCGGATTAGGCATCCGGCCTTCTAACCATCCCTTAAGATCACCCGGAGTAAATTCTGGCTCTTTCGATTCAATAACCCATGATAAAAAATCCGGCCCTCCGTTTAAATAAGGAGGTGGTGAAACAGGATAAAAAACTGTTGGTAATCTTTCATCTAACGATACGTAATTAACAACAAAACCGACTTCTTGTACTACATGCCATGCTAAAGGATGCGTTATATCAATACAAAATTTTATCCACCAATTGCCATTTTCAAATATCCCCTTACCGAAAAAGCTCTTTTCGATGCCTGGAATTCTTTTCATAAAATCAATCAATTCAACAAACAACTCATCTTGCATATCGTTCCAATCTTAATCACTAAATCCCAGTATAATTATGCGGCGTGATTAACTTTAATTCATTTTTTACAATGTCACTCACCTGCAAGCCATCCACAAAAACCGCTATGGTTTCTGCATTAACTTGTTGGTTGGTACGGGTAAGCTCCTTTAAAGCTTCGTATGGGTTTGGATAGCCTTCCCGGCGCAATATAGTTTGTATCGCTTCGGCTACGACCGCCCAATTGGCTTCAAGGTCGGCATTTATAGTATCTGCATTGAGCAACAACTTGTTTAAACCTTTTATGGTTGATTTAATGGCTATCAAAGTATGCGCTATAGGAACGCCGATATTACGCAGTACGGTTGAGTCGGTAAGGTCGCGCTGTAACCTTGAAACAGGAAGTTTAGCGGCAAAATGTTCAAATAATGCATTGGCGATACCCAAATTCCCCTCGGAGTTTTCAAAATCTATCGGGTTTACTTTATGGGGCATAGCCGATGACCCTATTTCCCCTTCTTTTATAAGTTGTTTAAAATAGTTCATGGAAATATATGCCCACATATCCCTGTTCAGGTCAATCAGGATATTATTTATCCTTTTTAAGGCATCGCACTGGGCGGCAAAATTATCATAGTGTTCTATTTGTGTAGTAAACTGCAACCTGCTTAAACCTAATATATCATTCACAAAATGATTGCCGAATGCTTTCCAGTCAATAGCCGGATAAGCAATATGGTGTGCATTAAAGTTACCGGTAGCGCCCCCAAATTTAGCCGAATAAGATATATGCTTTAATAAATTTAGCTGGTTTTCCAATCGCTCAACAAAAACCTTAATCTCTTTTCCCAAACGTGTTGGCGATGCTGGCTGTCCATGTGTATGTGCAAGCATTGGCACTTGTTCCCAATCGGCAGCATACTTTTTTAAAAGGGCAACCAATTCATTAACAGCCGGGTAATAAGTATTATTTAAGGCAAGCTTAAAAGTATAAGGTATGGCTGTATTATTAATGTCCTGCGATGTTAAACCAAAATGAATAAACTCTTTATATTGTTCAAGCCCCAGTTTATCAAAGGCTTTCTTTATAAAATATTCAACCGCTTTAACATCATGGTTAGTTGTTTTTTCTATAAGCTTTATACTACCGGCATCCGCCTCATTAAAATTTATATAGATATCGCGTAACTTTTCTACTACATTTTTATCAAAGCTTTGTAATTGGGGCAAGGGATGTTCGCACAATGCGATGAAGTATTCAATTTCAACAAACACCCTGTATTTGATCAGTGCATATTCCGAAAAATATTCAGCCAATCCGACTGTTGTATTACGATAGCGGCCATCAACGGGTGAAATTGCTGAAAGAGAGGTGAGTGTCATGTTCTTAGAAATTTTTGCAAAGGTAAGTATTTCAGTGGCAGTTATAAGTGGCAGTAGCAGTTTATAATAAAATGATTGGCGCAAAACACCCTTTATATTGTCGTTATTTCCACCCAGTGTTACGTTTTGCAAGCAATAAATTTGTTCAATAAATAAGATAATTGCCCGTAAAATAAGAAAACTGCCACTACTACTTAAAACTGCCACTATTTAAGCGGCATTTGTCAGCTAAACGTAAATTCCAATGGAAACTTTGAAATCTAAAAATGTTTCCATAGTTTTGACCACGAAGGTCAATGGGTCAGATAGAAAGAATTATACAAGGCGGCGAGGAACTGTTTTTGCAGGCAGGGATCAGGAGCGTAACAATGGATGATATAGCCCGTAACCTGGGTATGTCTAAAAAAACCATTTACCAGTTTTTTAAAGATAAAAACGAATTGGTGATGGCTTTAACAAAGAAAAAGTTGCAGGAGGATGAAGAGCGGATGAGCGAAATTATCAGCAAATCAGGCAATGTGATTGAAGAAATGATCAATATGATGAAATGTTCAGAAGATATATTTTCACGGATCAACCCGATAGTTATTCACGACTTGCAAAAGTATCACCAGGAGGCATGGAGGCTATTTCAAAGCTTTAAAGCCGAAGTGCTGGTAAATACTTTAGAGGAACTTTTGGCAAAAGGAATTAAGCAGGGTTTTTTACGGCCGGATATTGATGTGAAAATAATAGCCCGGATGCGTGTAAACCAAGTTCAATTAGGATTTAATACAACTGTTTTTCCGATAGCTGAATTTAACCCGTGGAATGTACAACAACAATTTCATGAACATTTTAATTATGGTATTTGCACGCTTAAGGGTTATAAGTTATTAAACCAGTATAAAAATATTAACGACGAATAATTTAAACTGCTGACATAGGGTTGTCATACTTAACAATTTATTTTGAGGAAAATGTCCAAATCAGTGCTTATTAATTGTAATACAAACGAATCACAAATTAAAATGAAACATATACTAATAACATTTTTAATATGCATGGCGGCCATAAGCGGCTTTTCGCAGCAGGCACCTACCGGAAATCAAATTTATAACTTTAGCGTGGCCGACTGTATAAACTACGCGTATGACCATCAGCACGATGTAGCAAACGCAAAACTGGATGTTACAAGCGCAGGCTACCACATAAAAGAAATAATAGGGCAGGGGCTGCCTCAGATTACCGGTGCGGCCTCCTTCCTTGACTATTTAAAAATACCTACTACTTTAATACCCGGAGATTTTTTTGGCAAACCCGGCACTTTTGTTCCGTTAAAATTTGGCGTCAAATACCAATCAGGGCTTTCTGCTAACGTGAGCCAGATTCTTTTTGATCCGAGTTATATCGTAGGCTTGCAAGGCCGCGATACTTATAAACAGCTTTATGACCGCAGTTACACGCGCACTAAAATTGAGGCCAATGTAAATGTAACCAAAGCCTATTACCAGGTTTTAGTTAGTGTTGAACAACTGAAATTGCTTGAAGCAAATATCAATGAGCTTAAGCAGCAATTGGATGAAACTAATGCCCGTAACAAGCAGGGCTTTGTTGAAAAAATTGATGTTGACCGTTTAACTGTTCAGTATAATTCATTAATCACTACAAGGGAAAATACAAACCGTTTATTGGCTTTAAATTATCAGTTACTAAAGTTTCAAATGGGTATGCCGATTGAAAACGAGTTATTGCTTAAAGATAAGCTCGAAGACGTACAATTAGATGTAACTGTAGCCGATGCTACAAATGATACCACGTTATATCGTAACAGGATTGAATACGCGCTGCTGGAAACTCAAAACAAGTTGGACCACTATGATATAAAGCTAAAAAAAGGGCTGTTTTTACCCAAGTTAACGGCAAACGCAAGTTATGCGCCATCTTACCAAAACAATAACTTTGGTTCGCTGTATTCCCTCGGTTTCCCGTCATCATACGTCAGCCTTTCTTTAACAGTACCTATTTTTTCCGGCTGGCAGCACCTTAATCAATTTAAGCAATCGCAAATAAATTTATTAAAGTCGCAAAATGATATGTATGAGATGAAGAATACCATAAACCTGCAGGTTAACCAGGCACGGACTACTTACATCAATGGTTTACAATCATTAAATGATCAGAAAAAGAATATGGCTTTGGCAGAAGAAGTGCTTCATGTTTCAAAAATTAAATACGAGCAGGGGGTGGGTTCAAGCATTGAAGTTACACAATCTGAAACTGCCGTGCAGGAAGCGGATAATTCATACATTCAAGGCTTATATGAAGCCCTGGTAAGCAAAGTTGACCTTGATAAAGCATACGGACGAATTAAATAAATTAACCCTCTGACGATAAATATAAAATAAAACATGAAAAAACTAATATACTTTACAGCCGCCCTGCTGCTTTTAGCCGCCTGCAACAGTAAGCCAACGGATAAAGCCGCTGAACTGGCCGGCCTGAAAAAACAAGAAGCTGGCTTAAATGCAAAAATAACATCGCTGGAAGCGGAGATCGGCAAAAAAGATTCTGTTAAATCTACCGATGTCAGTACTTATACTGTTAAAACCGGTAATTTTACAAACTATGTTCAGATACAGGGCCGTATTGATGCGCAGGATAATGTTACCGCGTATTCACAATCGCCCGGAGTAATTACTGCGCTTTATGTAAAGCCCGGGCAGCATGTTAACAAAGGCCACGTATTAGTTCAATTAGATAACAGCGTATTGAACCAGAATATTGCCCAGGCCGAAACCCAGGTAAATTTAAACCGTACTTTGTTTGAACGTCAGAAAAATCTATGGGATCAAAAAATTGGTACCGAGGTTCAATTTTTACAGGCGCAAACGGCATTGCAGAGTTCCATCAAACAGGTAGCCTCATTGCGCCAGCAGGCAGATATGTACCGTATTACTTCGCCGATAAATGGCACCGTTGACCAGATGGACCTTAAACTTGGGCAAATTGTTTCGCCCGGCCTTAACGGGATTCGGATTGTAAACGCTGATATACTTAAAGTAAAAGCTGATGTGCCTGAATCGTACGCCCGCAGTGTTAACCAGGGCGATAATGTAAAAGTGGTTGTCCCTGATGCAAATGATTCCTTAACAACAAAAGTTACCTTTGCGGCAAAGGTTATTGATCCCACGTCCAGGAGTTTCGGTATTGAGATTATGCTCCCATCGCGCAAATCATTACGGCCCAAT
>DATCES010000428.1:0-2811 GCA_036509935.1 Mucilaginibacter sp. | reverse complement strand
AAAAAGAGGGCTGGAACAAATCGCTTGTCGCTATATTGATTATTTTAACATCGCTTATTGTAATAGTGATCCCTTTCCTGTCGTTAAGTATCATGGTGGTCAGTAAGATTTCCGGCATCAACCGCAATTCCTTTGACATACAGGGCTGGATCACTAAAATCGACGGTTTTGCCGGATATAATTTTAACCAGCCTCATTTTGCCGAAAATACGATGCAAAAATTAGGGGCCTTTGCTACTGATCTTTTCCCATCTATTTTAGGAAGCGCTGCCAGTATCATTATTACTTTACTGGTGCTGTATTTTTTGTTATATTTTATGCTGGTACAGATTCGTGATTTTGAAGCCGCTTTGTTAAAATACGCGCCCTTCCGCGAACAACATGCTTTAAAGTTCGCAGTAGCCTTGCGCAATGCAACCTACTCCAATGTATTAGGGCAGGGGATAATTGCAATTACGCAAGGTTTTTTATTGGGTAATGGCTTTTGGATATTTGGCATACCTGACCCTGTATTTTGGGGGGTGATAGGAGCATTCATTTCATTTTTACCTGTTGTTGGGGCGCCAACACTTACCATACCGGCAAGTATTATATTATTTGCACAGGGGCATACCGTAAAAGGTATTTTGCTGCTGGCCTACGGATTATTGTTTATCAGTAATGTTGACAGTTTTTTAAGGATGATCATTAACAAACGGGTAGCTAATACCCATCCGCTTATTTCAATAATAGGTGTATTTATCGGATTGCCGCTTTTTGGAATTCTTGGACTGGTTTTTGGGCCATTATTGCTATCGTACTTTTTATTATTGTTAGAGATCTATGAAACGAACAGAATGGCGGCCGACAGGCTCGAGCGGATACGGAGCGGGCCGGACACATAAACTGACAAATGCATACTTTTGTAGGCATGGCAGCGTTAAATGTTTCTGAAATATTAAAAGTAAATTGAAGACAAATAGTCTGATTGGTAACATTTGGCAAAGTATTTAATTATATTTAAAACAATTAATCAAATAAAAATTTATAGTATATGAACGATAACTCAAAAGTATTTGCCGCATTGCTGGTAGGGCTCGCGGCAGGGGCAGCATTAGGCGTATTATTTGCACCTGACAAAGGCAATGAAACACGTGATAAGCTTGCCGAAACATTGAAAAACCTGGGCGATTCAATTAAAGAAACTGCTGCGGCAGAAATTGACAGCCTTATCGGGTTAAAAGACAAAGTTGTAGATAACATTAAATCAAAGATCAACAGCGTTGAGCAAGAATACCAGGACGACCTGGAACATGCATGATAATATTGGTCATTAGTCATTGGGTCATTAGTCATTTTTATGCAAATGGCCACGAATCGGTAACCAATGACCAATCACTAATGACCAATGACTAAAAAATATGGAAGCTAAAAAAGAAACCCCGCCGCCTATTATTGATCAGCTTAAAGAATATGCTGAAACACGTATCAAGCTGGCAAAATACCAGGCTATTGAAGGCAGTTCAACGGTTGCGGCAGGTTTAATGGCCGATGTTGCTGTTATTATCAGTATGCTATTGGCCTTTCTGTTTGCAAGTTTTACCCTTGCGCTTTACCTTGGTAACGTATTTGGCGCTTATTGGATTGGGTTTGGGTGCGTTGCTGTTCTTTATTTAATAATTGCGCTAATTATTAAATCCAATAAACAACGAATAGAAAAGCTGCTTGCAAACGAGTTTGTCCAAAAGATATTTAAAAATTAAAAAAATGGATTTGCCTATAAAAAACATTGATGATCTGAGGATAGAAATATACCGGCTACGGGGCCTCGAACAAGAGCAAAGTATTGCCTTGAATAAACGTTTCAGTAGCCCTGCGGCGTTATTTTCCACAATATTTTCATTATTTCCGAAATCACACATTGTTGATGGCGAAAAAAGCCAGGGCTTTTTCGACCAGGATATTGTGGGATTAATTTCAAGGGTTGTTTTACCACTTTTGTTAAATAAAACGTTGTTCAGGCATTCCAATTTTGTCGTAAAAGCCGTAGTTAGTATCCTTTCACAAAAAGCTTCACACTTTTTCAGTGAAGATTCTGTTGCCAGCATTTGGAATATAGTTAAATCACTTTTTAAAAGTAAAGAGGAGGAAGAAATTCCCGAGCACAGGGCTATTCCTGCTTTTAGCGAAACGTATTAAGTTTAAAGTCTTGAGTAGTAAGTATAAAGTCAAAAAAAGGGTTTTTGGGCTTACTGTTCTTTCCCGATTATTTTCTTGAACCCATCGGGCGAAACAATGGTAAGCTTCGGAAAGTGGCGTGTTTTTAAAGGATTGAAGTGCTTGCAACGCACATAAACTTTCTGCATGTTGTCAAAATCTTGCTAAGTAAAACCTTTTTCAGCAACGGCCCGGGTAACGTCCGCATTTAAGGGCTTCGAACAATGTTTTAAAAGCAAATTTACTGGGAGTTGATTACAAATTATCGATAATGGTGCAAATAAAATAATCCTCCAAATTCAGGCGTGGGTATTCAAAAGTTATCGGAATCACCCTAAAACCTCTTGCGTTTAAGCATCTGGCATGGTTTTTATCCCAATATTGTAATTTATTTAATAGTCAACCGTTATGTATATACTAAAAATGAAAAACATGAAAAAGTACCTCTTTATTACAGCACTGCTGATAGCAGCATGCATCAGTGCTCAAGCGCAATTTTCGCTGGGCGTAAAAGGCGGCGTTAATTATTCAACGGTTAGCGCCAACAACCTGCAGTCATCCGGCGTTGCCGGCTATGAGGTTGGCGCCTTTGCCCGTATAGGCGGCGGCGTTTAT
>DATCES010000427.1:0-3328 GCA_036509935.1 Mucilaginibacter sp. | reverse complement strand
ATTAATCCACGTTTTATCTTGCGAAATCTTAAGTACATACGCCAGGCTTGAGTCCGGTTTGCTTTTTGCACTAATTTTCAGCCCTTCAGCATCTTGTTGAAAGGTAATGGGTAAGGAACTGCCAAGCAGCGAAACGCTGCTCACCTTGCCGATTGTGGCCCCTCCCTCCCTTAAAGCCGGAAGCGCGATTAAATTATTTTCGGGCCAACGCAAAAGTGTGACATAAATAAAGCCCCTCACCCGTGTATAACGCGCATCCCCTTCTCCATAAACCTCATAGGGCCTCGAACCATAAACCGCCTCGCCATTTACTTTCAGCCATGCACCAATCTCCTTACTGGTCTGTACTACTTCATCATCAAGATGCCCGTCGCCGTGCTGGGTTAAATTGAGCAGCATGGCCCCGTTACGGCAAACATTTTCAATAAGCAATTTAACAATTTCCCGTGATTTCATATATTTTTGACCAGTCCGGTAATGCCAGTCTGCTATGGTAGTTTCGGTTTGGAACGGGTAGGCCATAATATCGGTTTCAATTATTCCTTCGCTGCTTTTAACGAGCGACTCCTCTACAAGCGGTATCTGTTCAGGATGATCTTTAAAGCTATTGTACTTTCCGCCGATGCACTTGAGATTGATCACCACATCCATTTTTCCCCGGTTCCATAACAAGGACTTGTTGTAATAATTGGCTACCAGCGGAGGGGCCAAAAAGCCAAGCCCCATAGAAACGCCGAGATCTTTTAAATTGCTTCCTGCCGCCTCATCAAAATAAATCAGGTCGGGATGATATTTGCTGATGGCATCGTCAACGCGCCACATAAACTGGTTGGCAAAAGGCGATACGAGAGAAGGATCGGTGGATTTGTGCGGAGGCCCGTAAAGGTCCACCGGGTCGTACCCTTCCCACCATTTTCCTTTACCATCGGCAATAGTCATCAAGCCATCGTAAGGAATACCCTTTTTCGGACCGGTTTTATCGCTCTTATATCGTTCAGGCATGAATTGGCCCCACGTACGGGGCGGAGATGCATGAAAACCTATCCCGAAGCGGAGGCCCTGCTTTCTGGCAGCCTTCTCCCAGGTTCCCACGATGTCTTGTTTCGGCCCGATATTTACCGAATTCCACGGCTGATATTTTGAATTCCAGTTATCAAAATTGTCATGGTGGTTTCCCATGGCCACAAAGTATTTTGCGCCCATTTCCACATAAAGCTTTGCCAGTGCATCGGGGTCCCATTTATCAACACTCCACAAGTGGCAAATATCCTTATAGCCAAATTCCGAGGGGTGGCCAAATCTCTTCACATGATAATTGTAAACTCTTTGGCCTTCTTCATAGATATTTCTTGAATACCAGTCGCCCTGCTCGGGCATCGATTGAGGGTCCCAATGCGCCCAGGCACCGAACTTTGCTTCACGAAACCAACCCGGAACGCGGTATGTCCTGCTCAGTTGCTGCCAATCGGGCATATATCTTCCTTTTTGAACAGGGAGGGCGGGCAGGTTCCATATATCCGGCCTGAGGCCGATATCGCCTTTCCCTACCGCTATACGATCAACGCTCCAGGCAACATCGCCCGGGCCAAACTGTAATGATAGCGTAGAATTTACAAAAACCGGCAGATCGATGATTGCATTAAGGTATGAACCCAATGCCGCCCCGGTAGAATGAAGGTTTATTTTTTTTGCAAAAACCCCGTTCAAGTAAATGCTGAACGTTCCGCTATTCAACGAAGCATAATGGATAGCTATTTTTTTAGCCGCAGGGAGATGAAAGAAACTCAACCCATCACCTTGTTTTTCCATGCCGACCGCAACGCCTCCGGGGACTGTCAAATCAGATATATCCCGGGCCATGCCTAATTTGATGCCTGAACTTGCTTTAATGTACAGGACAGGCAGGGGACCCTTTTTTACTTTTTTGGGCCTTACGCCGATATCTGACGGTTTTTTGTTAAGTGCCGGTTTTACCGGTTGGGCACTCAAAGTTTTTAGCGGATTACTCGCTATCAGCGCCGCCAAAATTAGTACAGAAAACTTTCTCATATTATTTGCTAAAGGGATTATCGTTTTAACGTGTTATTGTCATTTTCATCTTCCGGATGATGTCGTTTTTGTTTTGTTGTTAAAGGGCCTGGGACTAAAACATAAAAATATGTAAAAAATGGTAAAGAAATGGTATTTTAAAACTCATCGTCCCGATGCCGGCACTTAAAATTAAGATATAATTAAAACCGGTTTTTCATCGCAATAACCTTACATCATATATTGATGCGGTGCTGTTTCCGTCCGTTGCCACAAACTTTACCGTCAGGCCCCTGGCATTAGCTTTAACGGCATCAGGAAGGGCATATTCCTTAGTAACAAAGGTATCCGTACCTGATCCGTCAAGTAGTACGTGGGCTAGCTTGGTGTCATTCACATAAATATCAAACTCCCTTGCAGTCTCCTTGCCGTAATAGGTTATTCCCAGGGTTTTAACTGCAGGTATCAGCCGCATACGGTAGCTGAAGTATCCCTTGGCGCTGCGCCAATGCCGGTTTCTGAAAACGCCTGTTTCCGATTTTTCAGCAGCCATCGTATGGTCGGCCTCCGGTTGCTGCTCACCCGGTGGTACCTCGTCAATTGTTCGCGGCGCTAATTTTAGGTAAGCCTCATCAAGCGCGGCAAGTTCTGCTTCTTTTTGGCTGATACTGTCTTTCGTTGTAATAGGCCAATAGAGCATATACCTGGTGTCATGAACGCGGTAGAAAGGTATAAGCTTCAGATTTTTAAATTGGGGCTGCGCTATCATGTCGCTTATCTCAAAGGTCAAGTCACCGCTGGCATCCCGCTTCAGCGCAGCTGCCGGGTCACCTACTGTGTTGACAAGCAGTGGAGATGTTGTCAATGCATATAACGGTCCGCCTGCAATTTGTCCCCAGCGACTGTCATTAGCAAACAGGCCGGTCATATTTGCAGTATCTGTCGGCGCTGCCAAAACTATTGGCCCATGTAAAAATGAAACCCAGGCTGAATGATCCGGGAGGTACTCGGCATAATTTTTCATAGGCAGCATTACAGTCACTTTATCACCCTTATGCCAAACACGGCCAATACCGGCGTACTCACCCGAATATATAATTTTCGGTGCATTTTTACCATTAACTTTTATAACAAAGCCGCCTTCTTTAACCCAATAAGGTTTCCTTACAAACATTGTAAAATGTTTCGGCGCTGATACATTGACAGTCAGGGCAGTTTGTTCTTCGTCAGGAAATTTATTCTGCTGGGTAAGCTTAATACCATTCTTTTTCCAATTAAGCACCGACGGTATGAACAGGTT
>DATCES010000426.1:0-4282 GCA_036509935.1 Mucilaginibacter sp. | reverse complement strand
GATGGGTGAACATCAGGAACTTGCTAACCTGGCAGCATTCCTGGTGTCCGGTTTTTCGGGTTATATCAATGGCGAAGTTGTTACAATCGATGGCGGCGAATGGCTACAGGGCGCCGGTCAGTTCAACGCGCTCGAAATGGTGCCGGCCGAAATGTGGGATAGTATTGAGCAGGCTACGCGCAAGGCCTAAGGATATTATAATCAGGCATGTTCCAATTCATTATGAAGCAGCATAATTTCATCTGTGGAAAGTGTCAGTAACGAAATAGTTTTACCATTGTTGTCAGAAAATTCAACCTCAAATTCCGTGTTACCGTAACGTTCAACTATTGTTCCGATTTGACCACGCATGAGTTTATTTTCAGGTTTCCCTTTTAAAAGGGCAACCACATCCAAAAGTTTAATAGTTTCGTCTTTCATACAGCTATTTGTTTACATAACAACTCACTAATCTGGGATAATCTAACCCATTTTCAATAATCCAGATAGTGATTATTTCACCCGTTTTATCAAAAATAGATATTTTTAATAGCTTAAGTTTTATTTTTTGCCTAATTTTATCCTGTAAACACAAAATCAATCATTATGCTTACAGTACATCCGCAATACATAAAAGATACCAGGGGCAATAAATCGATGGTTATACTTTCTGCCAAAGAGTTTGATGCTATGATAGAAGAATTAGAAGATATGGAAGATGTCAGGCTTTATGATGAAGCCATGAAGAATGATACAGGGGAACGCATTTCCCTTTCTGATTATGTAAAAAGCAGAAAAGCTAAAAATGCCTGAATACACTGCTATCCTGTCTAAAAAAGCGCAAAAGCAATTAGATAAACTTTCTGATGCTGTTGCCGGGCCAATCCTTGAAGCCATTGGAGGTTTAGAGAAGGATCCGCGCCCTCAAGGCTACAAAAAACTAACAGGCAGGTCCGGATATCGTATTAGAGCAGGCAATTATCGCATCATCTATGATATTTTCGATAAACAGCTAACGGTGAACGTTATCGCCATTGGGGACAGAAAAGATATTTATCAGTAATAACAAAACCTTTATTTAAAACCCATACTTACCGATAGCACATCCGATACCATATCCGTTGTTTGTGTATAATGTCCGTACCTTATTTCCAGTTCATGCAGGTTTTGCCATCCGAATACCCCTTTGGGGGGGGCTATCCTGAAACCTATGCCATAAAAACCGGCCTGAAACTTTGAAAAAGCATAGTTGCTGGTGTAATAGGCATCTGTAGGGTTATGGGCTTCGTAAGGCAAAAAATACCTGGCTGCCGTTTGGTCGTAATACCTGTAAAAGGGCGATATTGAAAAGAAGGGCGTAACCTTATACGGAATTTCAAGGCTGGCTGTATTTGACCTCATCCCCCAGCTATCCACATAATAGCGGTAATAGGAGCGCAGGATGATGTTATCGCCAAGAAAATAATTCAGCATAAACCCTACCGGAAGTTTAAACCGCGACGAAGGCAGCTTTTCTATCGTGTCCTTTCCTGTATTAAAATATACCCGGTGAAAAGGCAAGCCCAAATAACCGCTCTGTGTAACCACATCGCCCAGGAACATAACCTGCAGCCTCGAATTTATCTGTTGGGAGTAGGAAAAAGCTGCGGTAAGTGTAGTCCTCGGACTGCTTGGTAAACTGTTTTTTGTATTGGTCCTCTGTCCGTTGCTGCTTAATACAACGGTATTCCCGCTCGCTGTCGTGATAACTGTTGTTCCGGCAGTAACCGGAGGAGGCGGAGGAACAAACTCCGATGGAAAGATCAGCCTCACCTGGTCAAAATATCCCTGTAATTTAACATCAAACTCACCGCTTTTGTTATTGGTTTTCTTTGACCAGTGCATATCTAACCCCTTTGATTTATAATTGTATTCCCCCGAATAATAGGCGCCGATCCCGAAAGTGCCCCCCGTTTTCGCGTTTTCTACTGTCCAGTCTAAAGACGGGTAAATCCTTGTGCCATTGGGATTCGAGCCCCCATGCAAAGCCACAAAGGCTGCGGAGGCGGAAGTATGATGGTCGTATCCTAAGCCTACAGCCAATGTGTTTTTATTCATCGCCTGGTTAAGCCAAACTAAATTCAGGTTGAGCCCGTTTGAAAAATCTGTTACACGTTCAGTTCCTATGCCGCCTGTAATTGGGGAATGATCGCCATTTTGGGAATAATAACTCGAAACCAGGTCAATTTCATCAATCTTGAGGCGCCGCAGACGGTAGTCGGTGGTATCATAAGCCGTTGGCGAATATAAACTGAATGCAGGCCTGTCGCCCGCTGCTGTATCCACCCTGGTTTGCGAATAAACATTCAGGCGGCATAAAATGGAAAATCCGATAACGGACAGGTATATTTTTTTCATGAAAAAGTATAATTCTGATAAACAGGTTATTAATTACAACCACAGCCACCGCCGGTTTTTCCGGAATTGGCACCCGATGACCCTTCTTCGTAGTTTTGAAAATTCAATTCATTTTTTTCAACTTTCCGGTTGGTCAATGCCATTTCAGAATCATTAAGCCGGCTTTTCTGGTATTCTTTTAAATGGGCGCAGGAGGTAACTGTTACCGCCACCAGCAAGCAGGCTAATACTTTTATGGATTGGTTTATCATTTTTTAATTTTATTTAAGATTAATATTTTTTGATGTATATAATTTGTTGTCATCGCTGATAATTACGGCCTCAATATCCTTCATCTGGTTAATAAGGTCCAAACCTGTGTTTATTCCCATAATCATTACAGGTGTCGCCATAGCATCGGCTATCTCCGCGTTGGTAGTAATAATGGTTACACTTTTAATACCCGTAACAGGGAGGCCGGTACGCGGATTAATAGTATGTGAATATTTCTTGCCGTCAATCATAATAAACTTCTCGTAGTTGCCCGATGTAGCTACAGCCAGGTCTGATATGTTCATATACGAAAATACTTCATGCGATGAATCGGGATTTGCTATACCAACAGTCCATTTTTGCCCATTGGGCTGTATCCCCCATGCATTCAGGTCGCCGGAAGCATTTACCACACCGCTTTCAACCCCCTGGGCTTTCATCACCTGCCTGGCGCGTTCTGCCGCGTACCCTTTGCCAATCCCGCCAAAACCAATGCGCATCCCTGCCTCACGCAAAAAAACCGTGCATTTTTCTTCATCGAGCACAATATTCCTGAAATTGATCAGCCGCACCATTTTTTTTGCCGTTGCCTTATCAGGCAGCGAGGTCATATTCTGATCAAAATTCCACAATCGCTTATCGATCGAGCCGTAAGTGATATCAAATGCGCCTTGCGTAACTTCCGATATCCTGATGGACCGTTGTACCAGGCTAAACGTTTCCCTGCTTACCATAACCGGCATAATACCGGCATTTTTATTAATTTGATTTGTTTCGCTGTCATCGCTAAAGGTAGTGAGCAACTTTTCAATACGCTTTACCTCATCAATGCCCGCCTCTATTTTGTCGTTGGCCCACTTTTCACTGTCCGAAACAACGGTAAGCTCAAAATGGTTCCCCATTAATTTGCAAGCCCTTTTAAAAATAAGTTGTCCCGGCATATTGCTGTTCGCTTCAATGTTGCAACAAGTATAATTGTAAATTCTGATTTTAATATGAAATTCAGGCAGCGGCGGTGAAATTAAAGAAAATTAACATTAATTAACATAATGCCGGGGGCTATACATTAACCATATAGGGGTTTACTATACAAAAAGCCACGTTGTATATTATCAGTTCATAACTGCTAATAAATATTAAAGCCGATTTTTAATATCTTAAATAAAAACAGCCAGTCTTTTTCATTCAATATAAGGTACAGTTCTGTAAAAGGTACAGTTCCATCGCTTTATCCCGGCAGGGGGCGAGAACATCAATTATGTCCCTTTCTGTAAAACGATCGCTTGGCTTAATTCCATATTTATGAATGAAGTTATAAGTCCCCAATTACAATTTGGCACAGGCAAAATTATGGCTTTTCGGGCACTTTTTGCTTGTGTTGTCACTTTGGCAGTAATTTGGCAGGTTTTTTTTGCTGTATTTTATCCTTAAAATTGTACATTGCCATGCAGCATGACAAATTGTCAATTTTTTATTTTTCTTTCTAACTTAGTTTAAATAGTGCAATTGACCGGCACTTTTTTGTTAAAAAAGAAAATTTTATAAAAATTTAAAAACGCAAAAGCATTAACCCGGACAACCTTTTTATTTTTTTTTGATTTTGATAGTTAAATCGGCGCTGACTGGATTTATTTCACCTATTTATTTAAAATTT
>DATCES010000425.1:0-2881 GCA_036509935.1 Mucilaginibacter sp. | reverse complement strand
GGATCAAGCCCTGCGGTTTGTTTTTTTATATGTGCTGCTAAATCACTCATGTTATAAAACCTTTCCTAAAAAAATAGCTATAGCCCTTACGCTGATCAATATGACAATCACCGCTACTGCGATCATAATAAATTTTACCGAAATACGGTTTGATATTTTGGCCGCAACAGGAGCTGCCATAGCGCTGCCGATTACTAAACCTGCCGCCGCTTCCCAATGACGGGTGTTGAGCATGGCGAAAAAGGTTATAGAACTCATCAGTGCAATAAAAAACCGCGATAATTTTACTGTGCCCAAGGAAAAACGCGGATGACGGCCGCCTGCAATCAAAGTTGATAATACAATTGAGCCCCATCCGCCGCCGCCAACAGCGTCAATAAAACCGCCGCCTAAACCCAAAAACCTGATATTTTTTATTTTTTCAGCAGACTTTTTGACCCCGGTTTTGAATGCTTTTGAAAGAATGACAAATCCTAATATTAATGTATATAACGATACAAAAGGTTTTGTGTACTGGCTGTAATGCTCCAGTGATGAAAGCAGGTAAGCGCCTGTTACAGCGCCAATAATGCCTGGAATGAGCAACAGTTTAAATAGCTTCCAGTTGATATTGCCCATGCGGTAGTGCATCCAGCCGGCAATGCCGTTGCTCATAATTTCGGATAAATGCACGCCCATACTTGCCGAAGCCGGCGGGATCCCCATTGCTAAAGAAAATGAAGTTGAAGTAACACCGTACGACATGCCGATAGCGCCATCTATAAGGGCAAATAGGAAACCTGCCCCTAAAAAATAATAGAAAAGAGGGTTTATCGTCTGCACATACGTTTTGAAATCAGGTTGCCTGAACCAAAGCGCTGTTACTGCTATTAATATAGATAGTATGATTGAGCCCCAAATAAGCCATATAAGGTTTTTTTTGACCGGCGCTTTTGGTTCAACTAATACAGAGGTAACTTCATTAAGCTTTTTAACTTTATAAGCAAAATCACCATTCAACGAATTACGGAGTGTGCTCATTTGCTGCAGGGTGTTATCCAGTTCATCAGGCAGGCCTTCATTTAAAACTTCTTTAAGGCGTTTTGCTATAGTGGGGGATTTTCCGTTGGTTGAAATAGCGATCTTCAGGTCGCCTTTTTGTACGATGGAGCCAAGATAAAAATCACAAAGCTCTGGCTTATCGGCAACGTTTATCAGCAATTTGCGGTCATGTGCCGATTGCCGGATAAAATTGTTTAGTTCACTATCGTTGGTAGCTGCTATAACCAGGTCTGCATTGTCAAGATCAGTATCAGCAAACGATTTTTGTATGATATTTACGCCTTTATATTCAGCCGCTAAAACATGTACATCGGGCAAAATAGATAAGGCAATAACAGTCACACTTGCATCCGGGCTATTGTGCAAAATAGCAGTCAGCTTTTCAAGGCCGACATTACCTGCACCAATCAGCATGGTATGCAGTTCATTCAACTTTAAAAAAACCGGGAACAATGGATTGCCTGTGGTCTTTTCAGTTTGAACAGCGCTTAAACTGTTATCCTTCCGCAACAATGTCATAAAATTCTTTGATCGGTTGAAACTGAGGATGCAAAGATACCACTTGCCCAAAAACAATTAAGGCCGGTGAGGTGATCTTCTTTTCTTCAACAACTTCAACAATAGTATCAACAATACCAATAGCTACTTTCTCGTCCTTCGTTGATCCGCTTTGAATTACAGCTACGGGTAACTTATTTTTTCCTTCTTTTTTAAATATTTCCGTGATCTCCGCAAGTTTATGGATACCCATTAATATCACAACTGTAGCATTTGTACGGGCGGCCTCATAAACATCGTTTGATACTTTGCCACTGGCTGTTGTACCTGTTACCACCCAAAAGCTTTCGCTTAAACCACGATGGGTTACCGGTATATGTTGTAAGCCGGGAACACCTATGGAACTTGATATACCCGGAATAACCTCCGCCGGTATACTATATGATGCTGCATAATCCAATTCTTCAAATCCGCGCCCAAAAACAAAAGGATCGCCGCCTTTGAGACGAACTACGTGGCCGTAGTTGATGGCATAATCAATCATTAGCTTATTAACGACATCCTGGGAATAGGAGTGGTCCCCGGAGCGTTTGCCTACATAAACTTTTACAGCATTTTCGGGTGCAAAGTCTAATAATTCTTCATTAACTAAGGCATCATATAAAACAACATCAGCAGTTTTTAGTGCTTTTAAGCCTTTTAGGGTGATCAGTTCAGCATCACCGGGACCTGCGCCAACTAAGGTAATACGTGGTTCTTTTATGGTTTTTCCTGTTGTTGTCCTTATCATGATTGTATCAGTTCCTCTCTTTTTACTTTAACGGTATCTAAAAAATCAGCAGCTTCTTTTATATATGATTTTGCAAAGCCTTCCGATGGTTGGTTTTTATTGATCTGTAATACCAGGTCGTTAAAAGTGCCGTCTATTTTTATTTTCCCTGTATTTATAAAATGGTTATCAAATTCGCGGATAATGCCGGTTTGTGTACTGCTGTTTACATTTTTGTCAAGCAGTAAGGCTTTTGCTGAACTTATAAATGTGTTGTAAGCATGATAAATGGCATCAGCCCATCTGCCATTGGCAAATGCTTCGTTAGCCCAGCCAAATTTTTCGTCCGATTCATATAATAGCGTAGCTACAAGGTCTATCACCACACCGGCACATTCACCAACGCCAATGGCGGTTGCGAAAGTTTCCTGGTGGCCCCAGTCTATAAATTCATCATCAGTAAGGGTGTTCAGGTCGGCAAGTGGTTTTAAAAGCTGGTAAAAGTAATCCTTGCCCTGCCTGTCGTAATAGGTGTGGAAAGTTTCATCAGGGACGGAATTGTCTTTATAATCA
>DATCES010000424.1:0-4308 GCA_036509935.1 Mucilaginibacter sp. | reverse complement strand
CCGGGCGATTCGGTGTATAGAAATATGTGGTGACTTCTGCACCCCTTAAATTATGGGTGAAGGCCGGCATATAACCTGGTAGCAAAAAGAAATTGAATATTTAATATACAGGATTCTATAAAGTTTCCCATTTGAGCGCATAGCCTTCCTTCCCGTCAAAATTCAGAAAAGCCTACAATCATTTGATTTTCAGGATTTTAATTTACTTTGATATTGAAACTGGCGGAGAGAGAGGGATTCGAACCCCCGGTACCTTTGACAGTACACCTGTTTTCGAAACAGGCACATTGAACCGCTCTGACATCTCTCCCGAAATAATGATTTGGCTTTTGTTGCGAGGGGTACCCGCACCCCCTTACCGGCGCCCTGTTTGAGTATGGTACATTGGGTTAAGTTCTGCACCCACCTGATTGTACGCCACTTTTATTTACCTGGCACATCTGCAAATATACAAAAAAGACGTTTACTGCAAGGGCGTATTCCGGCATCCAATATTCAAATTATCGGCTTAATAAATTCTATATATTTGGCCAATGCAAATTATCAGCTTACTGCAAAATTGGTGGCACCAGCAAACATGGCTCGAAGTTACTGGTGTAATAACCGGCCTTTTATGCGTTTATCTTGCTGCGATAAATAATATCTGGAACTGGCCCATAGCTATTGTAAGCGTAGGCATATACATTTTTATTTTTTTTGATGCCCGGCTTTTTGCGGATATGGGCCTACAGGTTTATTTTATGGCGACTAACTTTTACGGCTGGTATTATTGGAGCAGGAAACCGGCTACGGGAGCGAAATCCCCTGTATTACTGATAAAAAGAAGGGAGATCATTTTGTCAGTTGCCACTATAATTGTTTTTACTGTTATTTTAGGTTCTGTTTTAAAATATACCCCGGCATCCTATCCTTACATTGATAGTTTTTGTACAGCCTGCAGTTTAGTGGCCCAGGTTTTTTTAGCCCGTAAAGTTTTAGAGAATTGGCTGATATGGATATTTGTAGATATAATTTATGTAGGCGTATATATATTTAAAGGCTTGCATTTAACGGCAATTATGTATGCTATTTACGTTGGTATCGCTTTATTAGGTTATATCGACTGGAGGAAGGATTATAAGAAACAGGTGGTTTGATTTCGGATTTCGATCCAAAGGACTCCTTCGGAGATGTTCGATTTCGGATTTCATATGCTGTTGTTATTGCAAGCGATAGCGTGGCAATCGCGAACAATGGTTGATCGCCATGTAAAGTTCGCGATTGCTTTACTCGTTCCTCGTTCGCAATGACATAGGTGGTTACCGTTGTCTTAGGGTATAACTAATTCCGAAATGGAAAATCCGAAATCCGAAATCCTCAAAATAGCCATCGTTGGCCCCGAATCAACGGGCAAATCAACAATGTCCGCTTACCTTGCAAAACATTATAACACTGTTTGGGTGCCTGAGTTTGCCCGTGAGTACTGCGAAAAATTAACGGGACCGCCAACCTGGCAGGATGAGGTGAATATGTTTTACGGACAGATAGCGCTCGAAAAGGAAATATTACCAACAGCCAACAGGTTGCTTATTTGCGATACTACATTCATCACTGTAAAAATATGGAGCGATTATACTTTTGGCAGCTCACCACAGGAAGTGCTGAATGAGTTGCCAAAACACCCTTACGATGTTTATCTGCTTTTGGATATTGACCTCCCCTGGGAGGAAGATCCCTTGCGTGATTTCCCACATAAACGCGGGCATTTTATGGAGGTGTGGCATAAAGAATTGCAGGCTTTAAATGCAAGGTATGTTGTAATATCAGGCAGCGGAACTGGAAGATATGAGAATGCTGTGGCGGCTATTGATTCTTTTTTAATTTCGGATTTCGGATTTTCGGATTTGGAATAAGTTGAAAATCCAAACCGTGGACAGATCGTCAAAATTCAAATAATTTTTCGAATTAGTGCGTATGATGTATCTTATTCATAGTCTTAACGATCATCCCCTTATCCGTCCCCGATTTCGCCAGTTTCAATGCCGTTTTTAAATGCAATAAAGCCTTTTCATTATCAATATCAGTATATAAATACCCAAGCAGCGAATAATATAAATGGTTATTGGTAAGTTTTAGTTTTTCGGCTTCATGTATAGCGATAGGTTTGCCATCGGCTTTTGCGAGGGCGTAGGTGCGGTTCAGCGCCGCGATCGGCGAGTATTCTATTTGCAGCAGTTTATTGTATAGCTGTAAGACATTTTCCCACTTTTCGGGTGTATCTGTTTTTTTGGTATGCCAATAAGCAATTGCCGCTTCCAAATGGTATTTTGATACTTCGGTGCCTTCTGCGGCTTTATTCAAATAAAATTCGCCCTGTATTATAAGTTCATTGTCCCAAAGCCGGGTATCCTGGTCTTCATATAAAATTATCCCGCCTTCGGGGCGTTGCCGGGCTTCAAAACGGGAGGCGTGAAAACACATCAATGATAACAGCGCATTAACCGCAGGTTGGTTGGTGCTTTTATTTTCAACCAACAGGAAATTTAGCCGCATAGCCTCCAGGCAAAGGTCTTTTCGCAACGGAATGTTTTGCGACAGTGAATAATAGCCCTCATTAAACAGCAGGTAAAGGGTGGTTAAAACGTTTTCAAGCCGTTTATTGATCTATGTCGGCGCCGGAAATTCTATTTTAACCCGCTCTTTTCTTAATTTCTCTTTCGCCCTGAACAAGCGTTTGTTAATGGTTTCCTTATTGCTCAAAAAAGCATCGGCAATTTCTTCAATGCCAAAACCGCAAAGTATGCGTAAGGATAAACCTATCTGCGCTTCGGGTGGGATAGCAGGGTGGCAAATGGCAAACATCATCTGCAACTGGCTGTCAACAATGTTTTTCTCTGACAGGTCGATTTCCATTTCCCGCACTTCAGGATCAGTACGTTGTAATCCGGCGGTAACTTTTTCTATAAATATTTTATGCCGTTTTAAATGGTCTTTCGCCCTGTTTTTTGCAACAGTATAAAGCCAGGCAACTGGGTTTTCGGGTACGCCTTTCATACCCCAGGTTTCGGCAGCAAGTAAAAAAGTATCGCTGGCAATATCCTCGGCAATTTCAATATGTTCAAAACCAAATAGCTTTACCAGCACCGCCGTTATTTTACTATATTCAGTCCTGAATAAATGGGGAATAAGTTGCTGGCGCGTTTGCATAATATTAGAAAGTCGAAAGTCTTGAGTCGAAAGTCTAAAGTCGGTATTATTGTTTGTTTTTTAAACTTTTGACTTTAGGCTTTCGACTCAAGACTTAATTCAGGCATTCATCTCAACAATGCCCCTTACCTCCACATTGCCACCCATATTTAGTATGGGGCAGCCTTTGGCCAGTTCAATGGCTTCTTTCAACGAACCTGTTTTAACAACAATGTAACCGCCCAAAATTTCTTTAACTTCGGCATAGGGCCCATCGGTTACTACATTTTGCGGGCGCACGGTGGCGCCGTCAAAATCTAACCTGTTACCCGGGTTAGCCAATTTGTTTTGCGCGGCAATACTGCCCATCCAATCCTGCCAGGGCTTGGTAATGTTCTGCAATTGCTCAGGCGATGGCTTAGGATCGCCTGATGGCGCACTTCTGAAAAGCAACAAAAATTCTTTCATGATTTTTTAAATTTAATTGTTTATGCCCTTATGACGATTGGTCTTTTTAAAATTGGACAAAAGATGGAAAATTATTTGATCCTAATTATACCCTATGAACACACTGCCGCAAAGTTTAGCAATCCATTTTATAATTGTAAATTAAATGTCCAACTGAATTAATTTGCTACTCTCGCAATATGGTAACACTCATAAGCCAGGTGCCTGTTATAATCATTGGCGATGCTTTTGTAGGTAAAAAGGTCAACTATAGTACCGATGCCAAAAAGGCCGCCGGTGAACAAATAAAGAAAGCCCGAAATATATTGGTCGGTCATAAATCGTTGTACGCCTGCCAGGCCCAAAAAGCCTAATAAGGTAGCCAATAAAATATCGTTTGGATTTTTCCGCCTGCTGTTGTAAACCAGCATAAACGTTTGCATCTGGTTTTGGCTAAGACCTGCTGATGCATGGTGAATAAAACTATATTCATCCATTGTCATTCCATCAAAGGCGGTATAAGGGTTTTGGTAAGCGTCCATTTTATTATTAGATTATGGTTGTTTTTAAAATCTGATTTAAAATTACGTGCGTATAGCCAAAACTGCAATGTGAATTAGGTTAGCGGTAAAAAGAAGTCGGTAAAAGAGGGGGTTTTGGCGGTGAATTTTTTGATGTGCAGATTTCAGATGTGCG
>DATCES010000423.1:0-4322 GCA_036509935.1 Mucilaginibacter sp. | reverse complement strand
TCATTGTGATTAATCAAAAGACTTTGGATACGAACCTTATTTTATGTCCTGAAATTACAATTGATGTACCCTCCGAAGGAGTTACTAAAACATCCACGACTCCCTTGCTCTTCAATATGGATAAAGGCGTAACGACTGCTTATTTCGAACCAACAGATGCTTCAAAGATTGTTGCATTCAGTGATGATAATTTACATAAATTAGAAAATAATCCTAATGCTGGTACTATCCAAAAGTTCCTGGATCCTCAACATGTTGTTCAAATGGTAGTTCTGGATAAAAAAGATACGGCTAACAGGGTTTTCCGGTTTGCCACTGCAATCGGAAAGCTGAATTTCAAACAAATTCCGTGGTGAGAATGGGATGCAGTGTTAACTAAAGGAACCCGGTAGTTCGTTGTCACCATACCTGGCTACCTTCCAAATTGTCGCAGCGATTCTAAGGTTGCCAACCTTAGAATAAATATTCTAAAGTTTGGAATGCCTTCTTAAAGGTTGGCAACCTTTGCGACAATTCGGAATGCACCACCAAACCGTGCTTCATGTTCCGAATCACCACTCAGTAATTCCGGTAGGTGAACACGAACCGGCGAAACAGTATGAAGTACATCATCGGCATAGATACAAGCCGCACAAAGCCATGCTGTATATCTGGGACGGTACGGGTTATTTTTTTGGAAGCGTCACACTACAAGACTTAAAAAGTATCTTTGTAGCGCTACTTTAAAAACACTTACCAACAATTAACCTGTAAAAACATCCCGGATGAGAAAAAGATATGCAACAGCATTTACTTTAGCTGGAGTTGCGTTAGTAACTATGGGCCTGCAATGCCGTAAAGAATATCCGCCCGAAATAATTCCTGTTTATCAATATGCTGAAAAGCTTACCCTGTCACCCTTTAAAAAAGTGTATGCGATAGATGACACTATATGGGTACAGTTTCAAACCCCGGACAAAACGTTGTATGATAAATTGAGTGGCAGGCGTTTATCAACAGATACCACTTTTCTTAATTTCTTTTTTGACCTGACGAGGCAATATCCCTTGGAATTTAATCTTGAAAATTATGCGGAAGTAATAGTTCAAAATGGTTTAAATGTAAGGTTCGGACCAATGGTAGCACCAATGGATCAATAAACCTTTAATACCGGTTGCAACGATGATCCTTACTTTTTCAAAGCAGGCATCGTGCTCAAAAAAACAGGGGTATTCACACTACTGCCAGGTGCCGTCGTTAATCCTTGTCCTGGTAAGAAATCGGTCCTTCCTTCCTCATTTATTTTCACCTTTGATTTAGCTGATTGCAACAAAGATGTTTGGCTACCGATTGCGGGTCAATCCAACAATGGCCTGAATAGTTATATTGACGTGGGGATTGATAGAAAAGAAGTATTCGCTTTCAAGGTAGAGTAATTCAATAATAAAACAGCAAAGGTCTCCCATATTAGTGCAGGGTTGTTGTTCGTGAATTGAGGGTAAGCATCCACTCAATGTTATTTATTTAAGGATTTTAAAAGCATAATACCACCCCTTCGGGGTTCTGGTGTTAATTGTATTTGACCTATAATAATATCATCCCTTCGGGATTTAAAGCTGGAACGGGTGATACGATTATAGAAATTAAAAATTCACATTGTAACCTGCCAAACCCTTAGAATAAGAGGATGTTCCTGTATAAGAGTTGAATATTTAATTCAATTTGATAAAGTTATAATAAGGCATATTTTCAAAGGGACTGAAATCGGAATGAAAATAAATGAACATAATAACCGTTTAATAAAAAAATGAATAGCAATGATTGTTTATATTCCATACGGTGTTCTTTGTATTGCAATAACGATTTTTATAATTAACGGATTTAAAAAAGTACGCGAAAATAAAAAGACGAACAGAATTATTAGAAACAGTGAGAGACTTCAAGATACGATTGCTATACTTCAAATGAAGAAAAAAAAGGAGGAAGAAAACTATAGTTCCCCTGAACAATAAATCCCAGAGTATATCGGTGAATTGTGATATGACGTTCTAATTGAAGGTTACCAACCTTTCAGATGGAGTTTTTAAATTGGAAATTAAACTGTTGAAGGTTGACAACCTTGCGACAACTATAATTCCCCTGAACAAAAAACTCAGATCATATGGATGCATTTCAAAATGTCATTCTGGAATTGAAGTTTGCCAACCTTTCAGATGGAGTTTTTAAATCGGAAGTTAGGCTGTTAAAGGTTGGCAACCATGAGACAACTATAAAACCCGGAACGGGTGACATTCTTTTCTTAACTAAATGACATTGAGTATCTCCTTGCCCAACCCACCCTAATCCAGGACAGCAGCCACTTCCCGATTTAAAGTGTATAAATTAAATTTTACCTGGTAATCACCTCCATCCTAAACCCGGCGCCACATGCTCCAGGATAGCCTTCAATACATGCACATTATAATCAACGCCTAATGTATTGGGGACAGTCAACAGAAGTGTATCAGCTTCCTGGATTGCTTCATCTTCTGCCAGTTCTTTGATGAGCTGACCAGGTTCTGCAGCGTAGCCTCGTCCAAAAATCGCACGCCTGTCATTTTCAATGAAGCCGATTTGATCCTGGCCCCTGGTATCCTGGCCAAAATAATAACGGTCCTGGTCATTTACCAATGCAAATATGGAGCGGCTTACCGAAACCCTTGGTTCGCGTTGATGCCCTGCTTTTTTCCAGGCTTCTTTAAAAAGCCTGATTTGTTCTGCCTGTTGTATATGAAATGGTTTGCCACTTTCATCATATTTCAGGGTCGAACTTTGCAGATACATTCCTTGTTCGGCGGCCCACACAGCGGTGGCATTGGAAGCTGCTCCCCACCAGATGCGATCGCGCAATCCTTCGGAATGCGGCTCCAGGCGCAATAATCCCGGTGGATTGGGAAACATGGGAGAGGGGCTGGGCGGGGCAAAACCAACGCCCTTTAACTTATCCAGGAATTCGAGTGCTTTGCGTCGCGCCATGGCTGCGTCATCTTCTCCTTCTGCTGGAGTATAACCGAAATAACGCCAGCCATCAATCACTTGTTCTGGCGAGCCTCTGCTGATGCCTAATTGCAACCGGCCGCCGGAAATCAAATCAGCAGCTCCTGCATCTTCCACCATGTACAACGGGTTTTCATAACGCATATCTATCACACCGGTACCAATTTCTATGGTGCTTGTTTTGGCACCAATAGCGGCAAGCAACGGGAACGGAGAGCCTAACTGGGCAGCAAAATGATGCACCCGGAAATACGCACCATCCAAACCGATTTCTTCAGCAGCAACCGCCAGATCAATTGACTGAAGCAAGGTATCACTCGCGGATCGTGTTTTGTAGGAGGGATGCTTAGCCCAATGTCCAAACGATAAGAATCCTATTTTTTTCATTTTTCTTTATTTAAACTTTTGGCAAGAAGCTTTGCTAAATAAAAGTCTTATTTTTTCGAAATTATGAATAAAAAACAGGAAACGGGTCTTGAAAGATTTTCCGGGTGCATTCCATTTTTCGGGCAATTAAGTTCCCGTGATCCCGTTGGCCGGAGACCAGGATATGCTACCTAATTGTTTGTTTACTGGTATAAATAAAATACTTCAAGAACAATCTGTGCGTGTTAATACAATTAGGTGAAAGTCTCTAATAGTGGTTCGTGAGACATGAACCTTGGCGGGGGTAATTATAATTTTATGATGAAAAGATATGAATCCGAAACTTTAAAACATCCGGAAGTTATTATGAAGGCTACTGAATCCTATGCGAAAAGCCTTCTCACAAAAACTGAAGGTTATTCCGGGCGCACCTGTTCATGTACCATTTTCTATTGAGGATAATGAAGAAATTGCAGTATCAGCAATTGCCAGTCCAAATGACATGCAAAGCTTTTAAAAGCCAGACCATAGGACAATTTCGGGGAAATTTGCCCGGAGATAGTGAGGCCTAAAAACAAGGGAGCGAGGCTAATAATGAAGCCTGGAATCAATGGAATTAATGAATCAATTAATCTTTATTAGCCATTTAATACAAATCGGAAATTTTTTTTATAGTTTCGCAAGAAGGCATGCTTATTTTTTTAAAAACTAACAATCGTAAAATTGACAATATCTACTATGAACATTAAACGCAACATTCCGTTGATTGCGGTGGGCTTTGTAATTTTAGCAGGGGCAGGGTTACAAGGATGTTCCGCTACATCAAAGAGCAAAACGGCTACATCAAAAAGCAAAATGGATGAGACGGCCAAAAGCGATACAACCCGAAGTATCGCCCAATACTTTGCCCCTGCTACGACCTCAACAAAGACGCCCGATTC
>DATCES010000422.1:0-5754 GCA_036509935.1 Mucilaginibacter sp. | reverse complement strand
AGTGTTTGTTACCCCTTTTAATGTTTTGGATCAAAACCTGGCAAATGAATTAGGTGCAATTGTTATTGGTAAAAACAAAGGCACCGTTTGGGAACAGGTTGATTTGAGGTATTATTTAACTTTAAAACACAAACCACTGCTGGTTAATTTTTGCAATACCGGTATGCTTTTTTATAATAAGCAGATCGTTACTATACATGACATGTCCTATAAAGTAAACCCCGGATGGTTTTCCAAAAAGTTTTATTTATGGTATAATTTTCTGATCCCGCACCTGGCAAAATGGAGTTTTAAAATTTTAACGGTTAGCTATAATTCAAAAAAGGATATTATACGATATTTAGACATAAAACCAATTAAGATTAGTGTTATTTATAATTCTTGTTATTTGAATACAAACAATAACTTTGAAAAGGTTATCAACGAAAAATATTTGTTAACTGTTTCGTCTTTTGATCCGCGAAAAAACCTGGATAATCTTGTAAAGGCATTTAAAAAAATAAATGAAGACATAAAGTTAGTTATAGTAGGATCGAATAGTGCCAATTTTGCATCTCATAAGGAGTTACTTGATAAAAATATTATAATCAAAGGGTATGTTTCCGATAGTGAGTTAGGTTCATTGTTGAATTATGCAGAAGCATTTATATATTTAAGCTTTTATGAAGGATTCGGTTTGCCACCGCTTGAAGCAATGTGTATGGGTTGCCCGGTAATTGTTTCTGATATCCCTGCGCATCGGGAAGTTTGCGGCAACGCGGCATTATATGCAGATCCGCACGATGTTGATGATATAAAAAGTAAAATCAGGCTTGTTTTAAAAAATGATAAGTTTAAAAAAGAACTGATAACAGCGGGCAAAAGTAATATTCAAAGATTTGATTGGTTTAATTCAGCTCAAAAGGTTTTAAAAAACATAAATGAATTGGTTTAAAAATATAAATGAAGATCTTAACGTGGCTAAAAGATTTTCTTTAGTAAATAAATTTGTAATTTTTTTTTTTAACCGGGGCTTTCATGCCTTGTTAAACTATAGGATAGCCAATAAACTATATAAATGTAAAATCCCTGTTTTACCATTAATCCTTACCCGGATAATACAAATAATTTATGCTATTGATATTGATTACAAGGCGGATTTAAATGGTGGAATAGTGATTGTGCATGGGGTTGGTTTAGTTATTGGGTATGGAAGTCGAATAAAATCCAACGTCATTCTTTTTCATGAAGTAACGATTGGCCGGAGGGGCATTGGCCCTGTAATAAGTGCTAATGATGGTTTTCCAATTATTGAAGAAGGCTGCATAATTTGCGCTGGTTCCAAAATTTTAGGCAATATAGTTATAGGGCGCAACACAACTATCGGAGCTAATTGCGTCATTACCAATAATATTCCAGCTAATAGTATTTGTAAAATTCCAGATAATCATTTTGTTATGTATAATAAATTATAATTGTGAAGGTAGCATTAATACATGATTGGTTGACGGTTATTGGCGGCTCGGAAAAAGTATTTAAGGAAATTGCATCACTATTTCCCGAAGCAGATATTTATACCCTTGTTTCCAGGAAAGAAACGATAACAACGATGGGGCTTGATCAACATCAGATTATAAATTCCTTTATACAAACATTACCCTTTGCCAAAACAAAATACCGTTGGTATTTACCCTTTTTTCCATTGGCTATTGAACAATTTGACCTTTCAGCGTATGATCTGATTATTTCTTCTTCCCATGCTGTGGCGAAAGGGGTCTTAACAAACTCCAACCAAATCCACGTTTGCTATTGTCATTCGCCCATGCGTTACGCCTGGGATTTGCATCACCAATATTTAAAAGAATCAAAATTACATAATGGTTTAAAAGGTATTATCGTTAAATATATTTTACACCGTATCAGGCAATGGGATATTATAAGTACCAATCGTGTTGATTACTTTATCGCTAACTCTGCATATATCAGTAAAAGGATAAAAAAAATATATAACCGCGAAAGTATAGTTATATATCCAAACGTTGCCGTAGATGATTTTGAACTTACTGAGCAAAAAGAGGATTTTTATGTCACCTGTTCAAGATTTGTTCCTTATAAAAAAATCGATTTGATTGTAGAGGCATTCAATAATATGCCTGATAAGCAACTAATTGTTATTGGTGACGGACCCGATTTTAAAAAGGTAAAGAAACTATCCGCCGGTAATATTGTTTTAATGGGGTATCAGCCATTTGAAGTTTTAAAACATTACTTATCAAAAGCAAAGGCGTTTGTATTTGCCGCAGAAGAAGATTTCGGTATTTTGCCTGTCGAAGCCCAGGCATGCGGCACGCCTGTAATAGCATTTGGTAAAGGCGGGGTAACAGAAACTGTTATAGAAAACAAGACAGGTGTGTATTTTAATGAACAAACCGTCCCTTCAATTATTGCAGCTATACGTTTGTTTGAAAACAGTTCAACAATTTTAAGCCCGGCGGAAATATCAAAACATGCCGGTTTATTCTCCTCACAGCGGTTTAATCTCGGGTTAAGCAATTATTTATCAATAATTATGGATGACCTAAATAAATAAAATATGCCTCAAAAGCTTCCTCCGGCTTAAACCTTCACGATGGTATTTGTGCGCCTTTATTGTTTTATGATTAACCGTTTATTTTTTACAATTTTTGGCATAGAAATTGAACCAGTTTTCTGCAAATTAATTACTTTAATCAATTTTAATATTGATTTCATTAATTTGTTATAACTTTGAAAAAAAATAACCTATGTCCGTACGTTACTCCAAATTTCTTCCGGTATCTGTATTTTTATTTGATTTGTTACTGCTAAACTTAGCGCTTTACAACTCTCACCTTATAACTTTTAATACTGACAGCCCGCAAAATGCGTCAGCAATGTTTATAATCATTGTAAATGTTGTATGGATGGTAGTATCCTTAATTTCTAAAAGTTTCATTGTTAAACGCCCCCTGATACTTAAAGACAATATTAATAGATTTTTATTGACATTTATTTATCATTTGCTGTTCGTATTTGGCATTATATATTTCTTTAAAATATATGATATATCCAGATTGGAAGTAATAATCAGTTATTCATTGTTCTTTATATTCATTATAATATTTCGGTCGTTCCTTTTCTTTTTTCTGGATTATTTTAGAAAAAAAGGATACAATCACAGGCAAATTTTAATTATTGGCGATGAGAATATTGCCGAACGGATGGTAAGGTCTTTCAATCAGCATCCGGAATATGGTTATGACCTGGTAGATTTTATTTCAGAAAACCATATTAACAGTATGCCATCGGAAGTGCTGTTTATAAAAATACTTAGTAAAAGGCCAGACGAGATATTTATTTGCTACAAGCAAATGAATGAAGGACTTTTAAAACAACTGATAAGCTTTGGTGACGAAAACTTTATCAAAATAAAAGTAGTTTCCGACTTAATATTAAGTAATAATTATGCCCAATTAGTTCACTACGATAGTCTTCCGGTACTGTATATCACTACCCATCCTGATATTAGTTTCAAGATAAGGTTTTTGAAACGCAGTTTCGATATAATTTTCGCATCGATGGTATTGGTTTTTGGGTTCCCTGTTTTTTTGCTTTTATATATAATAACCAAAGCAACTTCAGGAGGGCCCGCTTTTTACATGCAGGAGAGAATAGGCCTTAACCATAAGCCGTTTTATATGTACAAATTCAGGAGTATGTATATTGATGCCGAAAAACATGGCCCGCAGCTTTCGAAAGATAATGACCCCAGGGTCACAAAATGGGGGTTCTTTATCAGGGAAACCAGGTTAGATGAATTGCCACAGTTTTGGAATGTATTAAAAGGTGAGATGTCTGTTGTGGGGCCGCGCCCGGAAAGGCAATATTATATTGAAAAAATTATTGAAATGGCCCCTAATTACAGAAAGTTACTTCGCTTAAAACCAGGGCTTACATCAATTGGTCAGGTTCACTATGGATATGCAGAAAATGTTAATCAAATGTGTGAACGTATGAAATTCGATTTAATTTATTTACAAAATGTAAATTTTAATTCCGATCTAAACATAATATATAAAACTGTTAAAATAATGGTCCAGAGAAAAGGTAAATAAAATACTTTTCGGTTAGCTGATTCTTTTCCCTACACGTTAAACCTGAAGTGCATAACATCTCCATCCTGCACTATGTAAGCTTTACCTTCAATGCTTAGCTTGCCGTTTTCTTTAATTACTGCTTCTGAGCCATTGAATTTTACAAAATCATCGTATTTTATCACTTCCGCGCGGATAAACCCTTTTTCAAAATCGGTATGGATAACACCTGCGGCCTGCGGCGCTGTAAAACCTTTGGTGATAGTCCAGGCGCGTACTTCCTGTACGCCTGCTGTGAAATACGTAGCCAGGTCAAGCAATTTATAGGCTGCTTTTATCAGTTTATTTACACCTGATTCGGCAAGGCCAAGGTCATCCAGGAACATTTGACGCTCCTCGTACGTTTCCAGTTGCGCTATTTCCGATTCTATTTGTGCAGATATCACCAGCACTTCGGCGTTTTCTTCTTTCACGGCTGTTTTAACTTTTTCAACATAAGCATTGCCCTTGTTAACTGAGCCTTCATCTACATTGCAAACATACATTACCGGTTTAGCGGTAAGCAGCCAGATATCGGCAATGCATTCCTTATCTTCTGCAGCAACCGGGACGGTGCGGGCTGATTTGCCCGAAAGCAGGTGGGTTTTATAAACCGTTAAAACATCAAACGCTTTTTTTGCTTCTTTATCGCCTGTTTTGGCTGCCTTCTCTACTTTTTGCAGTTTTTTTTCAACCGCATCAAGGTCTTTTAGCTGTAGTTCCGTGTCGATGATCTCTTTATCACGGACCGGATTTACCGAGCCATCAACATGGATCACATTATCATCATCAAAACACCGTAAAACATGGATTATTGCATTTGTTGAGCGGATATTGGCCAAAAACTGATTGCCCAGCCCTTCGCCTTTACTTGCGCCTTTTACCAGGCCCGCTATATCCACAATCTCCATAACATTAGGCATTACATTTTTGGGTTTAACTATTTCTGTAAGTTTTACCAAACGTTCGTCAGGAACGGTAATTACCCCCACATTAGGTTCTATTGTGCAAAAAGGAAAGTTTGCCGCCTGTGCTTTGGCGTTTGATAAGCAATTAAAAAGCGTTGATTTACCCACATTCGGCAAACCTACTATACCACATTGTAGTCCCATATTTACTTAGTTCATGGTTCATGGTTCATAGTTCATAGTTATAATATAAAAAATATACCATCAACTATGAAACTTGGACCGTGAATAAATTCGCGCAAAGATAACAGAAAAAATTGCCGGCGATTTGTATTATTAACAACATGATGATTTTATTAAAATATTTGTTTGGATGTGAATAGTGTATAACTTTAATGGCAATTAATATTAAACTTAAATACCTTTAGTAATGGAAACAAATGAGGCTTTTGAGCCAACCGGCACTGAACCTGGTCTGATTTTAAATCATGAAGCACAAGGCTACCTGCGTGAAGCGGGAAAATGGGCATATTTTTTAGGTATTTTGGGCTTTATCGGCTGTGCCATTCTTTTTGTAGTAGCACTGTTTATTGGAAGTTTTTATTCCAGAATGTCGGAATTGTCACCTTCACCTAGCCCAATGGTGTTAAAGCTTGCCCGTTTAGGGCATTATATGGGTTTGTTTTACATACTTATAGATGTATTTTATTTTTTCT
>DATCES010000421.1:0-5260 GCA_036509935.1 Mucilaginibacter sp. | reverse complement strand
CGCGCCACCAAAAATTGCCCATCGGGTGTCCATGATGCATTGTTTAGCAGCCTGAAATTTTCTTTGGTAATGGAATGTTTATTGCTCCCATCGCTGTTCATTATCCAGATGTTGTCCCCGCCTTCCTTATCGCTGGTATAGGATATTAATTTACCGTCAGGGCTGAAACGCGGCTGTATTTCCCACGCTTTGCCGCCTGCAAGCAGGGTTGCCTTTCCGCCGGTTACAGGTATGCTGTAAATATCGCCCAACAGGTCAAAAACAATAGTTTTGCCATCAGGACTAACGTCAAGGTCCATCCATGTGCCTTCATCAGTAGTGATGGATACTTTTTTTTGCGGTCCGGGTGGATTTTCTACGTTCCATTTCTGGGCATGTAAATTATTTGCAAGAAATACGAACAAAATTGCAGAAAGGATGGATTTCATTATATAATGTTTAATGCTGCGAATTTATACACGATTTTTAGGATTATTTTATCTGCCTAAATTGTAGTAGGAGTGAAGCTACGATTTATAAGGCTTCTGCTTTATATGGCGTACGCTATTTACAACAATATCGTCACCCCAAATTTCGTATATTAAAACAAATGGGAAGCGATTGATTTTTATTCTTCGGTAAAATTGATTAATGAACGAATAACGTTCCGGGTACTTTCTAAGATTATTATAACAAACGCCAATCTCTTCTAAAAATTCATAACCTAATCCTTCTTTTTGTTCTTCGTACCACTTAAATGCTTTCTGTATTTCAAATATAGCTTCTGTTTGAAGCGACAGATTATAAGCCATTATAATAATCTTTTTCCGGTTATGATGTCTTTTGCTTCGGGCCAACTATAAGTATTACTTTCACCTTTTAAACGTTTGCCTCTTCGTTCATCAAACTCTTTTATATCTTCTGCTGTAAATTCATATTCAAAATCATCGTCATCATTATATTCTTTCGCCAGTGCAAACATTAGTTTTAATAGTTTTTCATCACTATTATCAATATATTGATGCAGTTTCTTGCGGATTTGTGTGTTTTGCATGATTATCTTTTTAACAAATTTACCTATAAATTATTTATGTAGTATGAATTCAGATAACAGAATTTCAATTTGGAGTTTATCTTTACCAAGTCCGAAATCGCAAATTGAACGTCCGAAATCAAAATGATCCATCAAATCCTAAAAAAATACTGGAACCACGACTCGTTCCGCCCCATGCAGGAGGAGATCATCGCCTCTGTTTTATCAGGGCACGATACATTGGCTTTGTTGCCAACAGGGGGAGGTAAATCGGTTTGTTTCCAGGTACCGGCACTTGCTATGGATGGTATATGCATAGTGGTATCCCCATTAATCGCCTTAATGAAAGACCAGGTTGAAAACCTAAAAGCAAAAGGTATTGAAGCGGTTTCGATAGTTTCGGGCATGAGCAAGCGGGAAATTGATTTAACGCTGGATAATTGTATTTATAACCCTGTTAAATTTTTATACCTATCGCCCGAGCGTTTACTATCGGAGCTGGTGCGCGAGCGTATCAAATATATGAACGTGAATTTGATAGCCGTTGACGAAGCCCATTGTATTTCGCAATGGGGTTATGATTTCAGGCCGCCATACCTGCATATTGCCGATCTGCGGGACTTGCACCCCAATGTAACCGTCCTTGCCCTTACTGCAACGGCAACGGCGGAAGTGCGGGAGGATATACGGCTGAAGTTAAAGTTTAAGCATACAAATATTTTTCAGAAAAGCTTTGAACGCAAAAACATCAGTTATGTGGTTCAAAACGAAGAGAACAAGCTCCGCAAACTCCTTGATATAGCTAAGGGCGTTAAAGGCAGCGGGATAGTATATGTGCGCAGCCGGAAAGAAGCGGCCGAAATTTCAAAGTTTTATAACGATAACGGCGTTAAAGCCGATTATTACCATGCCGGCCTGGAACCGGGCCTCCGTTCGCAAAAACAGGATAACTGGAAAAATAACCGCAACCGGATTATTGTAGCTACCAATGCATTTGGCATGGGCATTGATAAGCCCGATGTTCGTTTTGTGATCCATAAAGACCCTCCCGAAAGCCTGGAAGCTTATTACCAGGAAGCAGGCCGGGGTGGGCGGGATGAGCAAAAGGCTTATGCTGTTTTGCTATGCAACCAGGCCGACAGGTATAAACAGGAAAAGAAATTCGAACTTAGTTTTCCATCCGTACCTGAAATTAAGCAGGTGTACCATTACCTGGCCAATTATTACCAGCTTGCGTATGAGGCCGGCGAAGGGCTGGGCTTTGACCTTGACCTGGGCGATTTTTGCAGCCGTTTTAAACTGGATATTATAAAGACGCTTAATGCCTTAAAATTTTTAGAGCAGGACGAATACCTCTCATTTAATGAAAGCGTTTTTTTGCCCTCGCGTTTCAGGTTTGAGGTGCCGAACGAGCAATTGTATAACTTCCAGATACAGAACCCGGGCTGGGACCCGTTTATTAAAACCCTGTTGCGCTCGTACGGCGGCTCATTTGAAAACTATGTGCGCTTAAGGGAGTTTGAGCTTGCCCGGCGCATGCACATGAGTGTGCAACAGGTTATTGACGGATTAAAGCAATTACAGGAATTTAAAATTTTAAACTACCAGCAGCAAACCGATCACCCGCAGGTTACTTATTTAAAGCCCCGGCAACACGCCAATGCCCTTTACATCAATAAAAAAGCGATTGACGAATGTAAAGCTATTTACCGCAAAAAAATGGAGGCTGTTTTTGCTTATGCCACCCATAAAAAATGCCGGAGCCAAATGCTGCTCGCCTATTTCGATGAGCTTAATGCTGATAAATGCGGCATCTGCGATATATGCCTTGATGAAAAACGACAAAAAAACGCTTCTGAAATATTTGATGACATTACTATTGAGATCATACAGCTGCTAAGTACAGCATCGATGGACCTTGGCTCGCTGGTAACGTCAACCAATATCGGCACCGAAAAAGAAAAAATTGAAACCATCAGGTTGCTGCTCGATGCCGGAAAAATAAAATTCGCCGGCGATAAGATTGTGATAAAATAAATGATAAATACCAGGTGAAACTTCAGTTCTCATAAAAGTTAATTTTATAAATAATACACGCAATAAAAAATAAGAAACTCAGCTTGTTTTTTGATGGGCGGCAGGCTAAAGGCTGCTTGTTAAAAACGCTACTTAAAGATAAAACACAGCTGCTGGCGGGAGCTAGAACAATTATAAAAAGTTTGGCAGAAAATAATTGTTAATGTAATGGTTTATTTTGTTAATGGTTGTGGCATTTAATGCTAAGTATTTTAAATATATTTAGGGCTGATAAATTGTTAACGGGTACTTATGAAACAATTAATACTTGCAACGGGTGTGTTGTTTATTTACACCGCTGACTGTTTTTCGCTGCCGGAGGCTATGCCTGACCCTGATAACGCGGAGGGTGGGAGATGAGCGGGGAAAGGAGCCCGGAGCCGGATGGAAAGCTGAAAGTAGAAAGACCAAAGCGGAAAGCTGTTTCCAAGTCTGAAGTCGGTAGTCAGAAGTCGGAAGTAAAGCTGAAAGCGGATAAGAAGTCCAAAGTCGTAAGTCCGAAGTCTGTCCGAAAGGACTCCTTTGGAGAAGAAGAAAATACTTTCGCAATCGACATTCCGTATTCCGAAATAGATAAACAATCCGAAATCGAAAATCCGACATCCGAAATAATAGAACCGCTCACCACTCACAATTCACAACTCACCACCATGGAAGTACACCATCACCCCGATTTGCATCACCAGCCCAAGCCCTGGAAAGAGTATTTTCTTGAATTTTTAATGATATTCCTTGCCGTAACAATGGGCTTTTTTGCCGAAACTATTCGGGAAGATATCTCAGAAAACGGAAAAGCAACGGAACTGGCCAAAAGCCTTTACCAGGAAGTTTATGCTGATTCGGTGAATATGCAATACCGGTTAAGCCTCCGCATTGAAAAGGAACACCAGATGAACTATTTTAGAAAATTTATGAAGGACAGCAGCCTGATGCATTTATCTGATAAATTTTATCCGAGTTTTTTCTGGACGTTTGCCGTAAGCAGCGTTATTCAATTCACTCCCAACAATGGTATATTGGATCAGTTAAGAAATTCTGGTTCGCTCCGTTATTTTAAAAGTACCGAACTTCAAAATTCTATCAGTCGCATCAACGTTGTTATTTTAAATTTAAGGGACAGGAATAGCCAGGAAGATGCCTTTGTTGAAAATTTTTCACGGCCATTTATGCAGAGATATTATGACTTTGACTGGGAGGATGAATTAACCCAATACGGCAAGATATCGGGTATACAGGCTATATTGCAGGATCCAGTTTTTCATACAGCGCGCATGCCGCAAATAAGAAATATCAATAACTTTGACAGGGAAGATGCCGAAGCGCTTGCCACTCATTATATGTTGCTGGCAAGAATGACAAAACTGCTTTTTTACGACCCTTATATCCAGGCTAACCATCAATTGCTGCAAATTCTGAGGGAACAATACAATTTAAAAAATGACTGAGGGGGGAGGAAGCCGGAAAGCCGGAAAGTCCGGAAGACCGAAAGTAGTTAAGAAGTCAGAGGTCGGAAATCCGAAGTCTGTCCAAAAGGACTCATATGGAGAAGAAGAAAATACTTCCCTGCCTGCCGGACAGGCTGGCGAAATCGAACATCCGACATCCGAAATAAAAGAAATGGAAGTACACCACCATCCCGACCTGCACCATGCACCAAAACCCTGGAAAGAGTATTTATTGGAGGGTTTAATGATATTCCTTGCCGTAACAATGGGCTTTTTTGCGGAAAGCATAAGAGAAAACATAACTGACAGCTCAAAGGAAAACGAATACATCCTATCGATGATACAGGATGCCAAAATAGATACGGCCAAAATACAGATGGTGCTTAAATTAAATAGTAAGCGGATTTTAGCGCTGGATTCGGCTGCCAGCTTGTGTTACTATTACGATGGCACAGGAAGCAGCGACGGCGAAATATACCGCCAGTTCGGACAAGCCGTATATTATCCTGACTTTGTGTATCTGACCGAAAGAACCATGTCGCAGCTAAAAAATGCAGGAGGTATGCGGCTGATACGGAAAAAGGCAGCGGTTGACAGCATTATTTTATATGACGATTTTTCAAAAAAATTACTTACCCAGCAGGAAGCTTACGGCACATACCTGGGCGGGTTGGAGGAATTATTAGTAAAAATGTTGAATTATGGCTATTATTTTCAAACACCGGGA